>DAORCZ010000370.1:0-7656 GCA_035345735.1 Pseudomonadota bacterium
CATTTTCGCCGGGGCGTCGAAAATGAGAGATCCGCTGCGGCCCCAGCCTTACTCGGCTGCTTTTTCAGAACTGGCTGCGGATGAATTTGGCGAGGGCTTGCTGCACAGCTGGGGCCCCCGCGGACGCGGACTCCCATTTTCGCCGGGGCGTCGAAAATGAGAGATCCGCTGCGGCCCCAGCCTTACTCGGCTGCTTTTTCAGAACTGGCTGCGGATGAATTTGGCGAGGGCTTGCTGCACAGCTGGGGCCCCCGCGGACGCGGACTCCCATTTTCGCCGGGGCGTCGAAAATGAGAGATCCGCTGCGGCCCCAGCCTTACTCGCTGATTGGTTTTTTTGGGGGGGGTTACTCGTTGAGGATGGGGGGGGTGGACCAGTAGTCCTGCATGAGTTCTTGCGACCAGGTGGGCTCGCGGACTTCGCTGCGGGGGAGGAAGGCGCGTAGGACGGGCTTGATGTCGAGGATGGGGGTGCCGTCGATGGCGTCGAGCTCGCCGACCCACAGGGTGCGATCGTGGACGCGCAGGATTTTTACGATCGTCGTTCCGATTCGGTTGGGGCGGCCTTTGCCGCGCTGGGCGAAGATGCCGACCTTGGGCCAGTCGGGGTTGTTGCGGGGGTGACGGGCGCCGGTGACGATCTTTTCCGGCGGCACGCGGTCGAAGACATAGATGATCTCGGCGTGCGAGAAGGCGTCCAGGCCCTGCAGGGCCTCGGCGTCGAAGCCAGCCACAAGCTCGATCTCGGCGACGGTACCGCCCCAATAGTCATCCTCAGGCACGGTGCGGCCGGCGCGCACGTAGGCCACGGGGCTCATTGTGAAGTTCATAGAAAAAGATGCTACGGCAGGCGCGACGGGCTGTGAAATTCGCGCACCTCTGGCCTGGCGGCCACGGGCGCTCGCTACAATGGAGATGATGCTGCCCTCACGATCGATCCTGTCGCGGCTGGCTGCGCTGGTTGGGCTTGCGCTCTTGGGTGCCCAGCCAGCCCTGGCGACGCCTCCGCCTGAGGCGACGCGCTGTCCCGAAAAAGGACAGCCTTCGTCAACGCTGCGCGCAGAATACGATCGCGCGGCGGCGGCGTTTGCTGATGCGGCGCGGCTGTTTCCCAATGCGGCAGGTGAGTCGGCGCGGAAGAGCAGTGCCGAGACGCTGGCGGCGCGGGCGGCCCACCTGCAGGGATCGCTTTCGCAGGCGCACAAGCTGTCGCAGGAGCCTCTGACTGGGGCTCAGATCTGGGCCAGCGCCGATCACAGCTACACCCAGGCGCGGATCCTGGAAGACTGCGGCATGCGCCGCGCGGCCCTGCGGCAGTATCGCGACATCGTGTGGACGGCGTATGCGCTGCCGGGCACGGTGGCTCTGGCCCGCGAGGGGCTGCGGCGACTGGGGCATCCCGACATCACGCCGGCCCTGCACAACGAAGGCAGTCAGGATCCGGCGGAGCTGAAGGCAGCCTATCGCGCCGCGCTGGCCCAAGGTCGCAGCATGGCGGAAGCGGGTCAGCTACCGGCGGCATTCGGGGCGCTGTGCAATGCCATAAGCCATGCCCACAAGGCGGGGGCGCTGTCGGGGCGCGATGCCAACGACTGGGTCGCGCCGGCTTTCGCGGAGCTGGGCTTGGTCGCTTTTCGCCAGGGGGCTCTCGACGACGCGCAAGCGTTCACGCAGGAGGCGATCCGGCGCGAGTGGTTTGGCGCGGCGGGCTCGGCGGCGGGGGCGCTTTACAACCTGGGCCTGATCTTGGAAGCGCGCGGCGATCGGCTGGCGGCGATCGAGGCGTACCACGAGTCGCTGCGGCGGCGGCCCAACGGGACGGTGGCGGCACGCTTGGCGACACTGCTGCCGGGATCGGATCAGTCGATCGTGACGCCGCGCGCCATGCTGGGGCCGTTCGCTTCGCTCGCGGAATACTGCCGGGCCAGCGCGGCATCAGGCTGCAGCATGGACAGCTCGCCCAGCGAAGTGACCTATGAGTGCAAGGCTCAGCTTAGCGAGCGCGCGCGCGGCATCGTGCCGCCGTATCAGAGCGTTGGCCTGCTGCGCACGGCCTGCCTGTTCGATCCCAAGCAGGGGCGCGGCACGCACCACTATCGCTTGGTCGTGCAGACGGCGGCTGGGATGTTTGTCTCGTCGGTGATCGCCTCGCGCTTTCAGAACCGGCGCTGCGAAAGTCAGATCGAGTCGCGCGAGCTGGCCCTGCGCCAGATCGTGGCAGGCGGCGCGCCAGAGATCGTCGTGCGCCTGCGACACACCTCGTCCTGCGTCGGCCAGGGCGAAGACCTGCACGACGAGGAACAGGAGCTGCTGCTGCTCGCCGGCCTGGGGCCATCGGGGCAGCCGAGTGCGACTCTGGGGATTCCGCTGCTGGATGCGCAGAACGAGACCCGGCCCGGTCGCGGCGGCAGTCGTACGCAGAGCCAGGCCAGCGCGACTTTTCTGCCCGACGGTACGCTGCGACTTTCAGCGGGGGCGGCGGGGGCCCCAGCTTCGCTGAGCGGACTGCTTGGCGACCACCCGCTGCGCTTTCGCTAAGAGCGGCGGCTGAGGCCGGCGCGCTGACCCGCGTGGCGCGTGCCGTGGCTGCGGGATGGCTGCAGCCGGGCGCCCTTGTTGCCGGTAAGCAGGCGGGGATCGCGCAGCGACGGCTTGCTGTGCGATGTCGCCTTGCCCTTGCCGCGCGGCGGCGGCTTGTGCTCGTGCAGCTTTTCCCAGTCGGTCTCTTCGCTGCGGCGATCCAGGCTGGGGTCGGCGGTGCGCAGGTAGGCACAGCGCGCCTCTTCGATGTAGGGCGTGACGTGGTTGTCGCCGGCTAGCTGCTCGTCGACAAACTTGTAGTTGGTGTAGCTCTCGACAAAGAAGTCGAGCTCGCGGCGGCGGATGTTGCCGCCGGTGTCATCGGCGCGTACGCAGCCATCGTGGCGCGTGCCATCGGGCATGAGGACGCCGACGAGCTCCGGCAGAAACAGCGGCGTTCCCAGCGGCACAAAGCGCGGATCGACGGCCACCGATCGATACGGCAAAAGCGCCCGCCCCTGCCCGCCCTTGCCCAGCGGATGCTCCAGCGGATCGAGGGTCTGGAAGCAGAAGCCGACGCCATACGGACAGCGCCCGTCGTAGTTCAGCACCCGCCCATCGCGCAGCACCGCCGAGCCTTCCAGCTTGAACTCGAACACAAAGGTGCGGGGAAAGCGACCGATCACGAAGCCGTGGCGGGTGTAGATATCGATCAGGTAGGGCTCGGCGGCGTACTCGCTCTCGAAGGCCAGCCAGTAGAAGGTCATCTTGAAGGTGCCGCGCTCGCCGAGCGGATAGCCGCAGCAGTCCTTGTACTTGGTGCGCAGATCGAGCTTGGCGTAGCTGCCCTCGATGGCCTTGCTGTCGTCGTCGGGGTGGGGGGTAAGGCCGCTCTTTTGCAGCGCCTGCAGGGCGCGCTCGACCGCGGCGGGACGGGTCAAAAGTGGGGCCGCAGGCTCGGACTCTGCACTGGCCGAAAGGGCGCAGAGCAGCGACAGCAGGACCCCCAGGAGGGCTATGCACAGGGCGCGCATCCTGGCGATTCTACTGCCAAATCTACGGCGGCAACAGAATGTGCAGCGGGCTGCCCAGCGAGAGCGTGATCTGGCTGCCGGCGAAGACCTCGCCGTCCAGGGTTAGCTGCTGCGGGCTGTCGAAGCGCAGCGTCGCAGTCTGGGCCAGGCGATCGACGTGCGGCGTGCCCGAAAGCGGCTGTCCCCGCAGCATCCGCGGCAGCTGCAGCGCGTTCTTGGTGATGCCGATGCCCGAGGCCACGACGTGAAAGCGACCCGGCACGGCACCCGCTTGCCAGGGCACGCGAAAGCCCAGCCCGACATCCGGCACGGTGGCGCACAAGATGGTGCGAAACGCCGACTCGGGTTGCGCCTGGCCATCGATGGATAGCGCAGTCGGCGTCAGGGCAAACAGCCAGCGGGCAAAGCCCCCGCCTCCCGGAATCAGCGAAGATCCGACGGTGCGCAGGGCCAGCCAGGTCGCCCACAGCGGCCCGCGCTGCGGATGGCTGTCATAGGCCGACAGATAGCGCGCGCCCATCGCCGCGCCAAAGATGAAGCCGTAGCGGGTGCGGGCGGTGGCCGGCTGCGACAGATCGGGATCGCGGCCCGCAAGCGGCCGCTCATCCGTGATATCGACGCGCATGACATCCAGCCGGGCGGTCGGCAGGCGGCGCACATCGGCGGTCTCGGCCAGGCTCTTGAGCCCGGAAGAGAGCTGAGCCAGCGGCTCGCCACGCAGGCCGAGGTTGCGCGCCACGGTGTTCATCGTTCCGCCGGGCACAAGCAAAAGCGGCGGCAGCTGCGTCCAGATCGTCGCGGCCGTCGAAAGCAGAGCCGCCAGCGTGCCATCGCCGCCGCACACCGCAAGGACATCGCAGCCGGCTGCCGCTTGCGCTCGTAGGGCGGGCTCTAGTTCGGCCGGGGTCTGCGTCGCAACCAGCGCCGTGTCGAAGCCAGCTGCCCGCGCCGATTCCAGCTGCTGCGAAAGCTGATCGAGCAGGGCCGGATCGCGGGTCCGCTTGGCCTGCCGATTGACCACGATGACCAGGCGCATCGGCTTAGTCTCGCGGCTGGCCGAGAGCGGCCGGGGCTGGGCTGGCACCGCGCAGGACGCCGCGCAGCAAGAGCGCCAGCAGCGTCAGCACATAGGGCAGCGCCTGGAGCAGATAGTTCGGCACGTGCAGGTTGCTGGCCTGCAGCTTGATCCCCAGCGCTTCAGCCGCCGCGAACAGCACCGCAGCCGCAGCCGCAGGCAGGGGTCGCCAGCCGCCGAAGATCATCGCGGCCAGGGCCAGAAAGCCGCGCCCGCCTGACATCAGCGCGACGAACTGTCGCTGCTCGAAGACCAGATACACGCCGCCGATGCTGGTTAAGAGTCCCGAGAGCAGCACAGCGATGCCGCGGACCTGCAGCACCGACACGCCCAGTGCGCGCGCTGCCTGCGGTCGTTCTCCCACGGCACGCAGACGCAGACCCAGCACGCTGAAGTACAGAAAGACGTGCAGGATGGCGATCAGGAACACCGCCGCCAGCAGGAACAGCGCCGGGCCATGTCCGTCGAGAGCCGCCAGACGCGGCGAGTTGCTGGTCGATCCATAGACCGCCTTGAGCAGCACGCGCGACAGGCCATCGGCCAGCATGAACAGCGCCACGCCCGACACGATCTGATCGCCGCGCAGGACCACCACCGCCAGGGCATACAGACCCGCAAAAGCGACGCCCGCGGCCAGACCACAGCCGACAGCGGCCAGCGCGCCATGACTTGCGCCCAGCGCCGTGCCCAGCGCCGAGATCAGCAGGAAGCCTTCGAGCGCGATGTTGATCACGCCGGCCCGCTCGCAGACCGTGCCGCCGAGCGCCGCCATGACATACGGCACGCTCAGGCGCAGGACGGCGAGCAAGAGCCCGAGCCACCAGGCGGCGCTCATGCGACCTCCTTTTCCGGCGCTGCTGTCGGCGTCACGATCGGCGTCGCGCTGCGAACGTCAGCGACGGGGCGGGCGGCGGTCAGGCCAAGCTGCGACACCAGCCGGCGAACTTCGGGATTGGCGGTCGCGACGACCAGGATGACCAGCGCCGACAGGACATCGATCAGCTCGCGCGGGACCTGCGCGTTCACCGCCAGGCCGCCCTGCGACAGCGTGCCGAACAGGAGCGCCGCCCCCACCACCCCCAGCGAGCGCCCTTGTCCCAGCACCGCAACCGCGATGCCCAGATATCCCAGCCCCGCCGAGAAGCCGTCTTCATAGTAGTGCTTGTAGCCGAGCACGAAGTTCGCGCCGCCCAGGCCTGCCAGCCCTCCCGATAGCGCCAGGGCCAGCGTTCGCAGGCGTCCGACGTGCAGGCCGGCGGCGGCAGCGGCATCCGGGTTCGCTCCGACGGTGCGCAGGGCAAAACCAAGGTGCGTGCGCTGCATCAGCGCGGCGTACAAAAGGACCACCAGCCCCCCCAAGATCAGCGTGGCGTTCAGCGCCGAGCCCTGCAGCATCGGCAGCGCCTGCGACAGCCGAGGAAGCTGGGCGGCTTTCGCAATCGGCGCGGTGTGCACCGACTCTTTGACGAACAGCGCGGCTCCGACACCGACCAAGAGCGCGCGCACGATGAAGTTCAGCAGGATGGTGACGATGACCTCGTGCGCTCCGGCCAGCCAGCGCAGGAGACCGGCTAGGCCACCGAGCAGCGCGCCGCAGACAAAGCCACTGAGCAGACACAGCGGCACGGCCAGCCAGGCCGGCGTTCCGGGCGGCAGGTGCGCGCCACACAGCGCCATCGCCATCGCGCCCGCAGCAAGCTGTCCTTCGCCCCCGACGTTGAACAGACCGACGCGCTGCGCCAAGGCCACCGACAGCCCAGTCAGCAAGAGGGGCGTGGTCTTAAACAGCACCTGACCGATGCCGTAGACGCTGCCCCAAGTGCCGACGAAAAACAGGCGATAGACCGCGCTCGGCTCGGCATGAAACAGCCGGGCCAGAAGCGACGTACAGGCCATCGCCAGCAGCACCGCCCACAAAAACGGCAGGGCCGACAGCCCCCCCAGGCTCAGCCGCGAGACCGTCGGAGGCGAGACCGCTGCTGACTGATAAGTGTCGCGCACGCGGTCTTCATATGCCGACGACGCGAGCCCCGTCAACAGCGATAAGGCCTACGCCCCCGACCGCAGCCGAGAGGGGGGCGGGGGAGGCGCGACTAGCCCAGCGAAAGCGGGAGGGCGCGGCCGATGCGGGGATCGCTGCTGGCCAGCTTGGCGAAAGCGGCGGGGTCGGCACGCTTGAGATCTCCACCGTCACCGTCGGGCCCACCGCTGCCGATAAGCTGACCGAGGCCGCGCAGCGAGCCGTAGTAGTTGCTGGCGTCGTGATCGGCCTGGTTGATGCAACCGCGGACCAGCGAGCGCGAGATGCTGGGCAGGTTGAGCAGCCGCAGCGCCGTGCTCCACAAGCCGTCGATGCGGTTCTGATCAGCGGGGAATTCCAAGAGCCCGGCCAGCGTCAGGAGCAGCGCGCCACGCTGACCCAGCAGCGTCGACAGCGGGCCCTTGGCTGGCAGGATGCCGAGGTCGAGGGCGCGGCGGTGGGCCTCGGCGGCGCAGAGCAAGCGCTTGAGCTCCCACGGGGCGTGCGACAGGTAGCTGTGGAACATGACGTCGACGCGCAGGTTGTCTTCGCCGATCGCACTCTCGGCCACCGGATCGGCTCCGCCCGCCCCCTGCAGATAGCGGGATACCGACGGAAGCTGGCCAAGCTCTGCGGCGGTGTCGCCCCTGGCCTCGGCGGCGACGGGCGTCTTGCCCACGGGCACGTCGCGGGGCGGCTCGGTGTGGCTGTAGAAGCCGGCGGCGCTAAAGACATAAAACAGCTCACTCTCGCCGGGCAGGCCGCGCCACAAATCGGAATACTGCGTCACGCGATTGAGGCTGCCAGCAGCCCAGCCCAGCCCCTTGGCCGCATCGCCGCCGATCTGCGAGGCCGCCACGCCGGGATCGCGCGGCGTCGCGGCGTTTTCCAGGTCGGACTTGATCTCGCGCAGCGTGAAGTCCAGGAAGCCGTCGTAGTAGTCGGCGCGCCCATCCTGATTGACGTCGGAATAGCGCGCCGTGACCAGCGGATGCGACGGGCCGATGA
>DAORCZ010000371.1:0-7650 GCA_035345735.1 Pseudomonadota bacterium
CTGCTCCGGGCTCATGTAGTAGTACTTGCCCTTGATGATGCCGGCCTGCGTCTGCTCGGCGCGGTGGGCGGCCTTGGCGATGCCAAAGTCGGTGATCTTGACGGCGCCGCTCGACGAGAGCAGCACGTTCTGCGGCGAGATATCGCGGTGGACGATGTGCAGCGGGCGCCCGTCCTGATCTTTTAGGCGATGTGCGAAGTCGAGTCCGCGTGCTACCTCGCGAGCAACAAAGGCGCACAGCGCGATGGGGAACGAGATGCGCTTGGCCGACGCGCGCTGCTGCACTTTGAACAGGTCTGCACCGTCGATGTACTCCATGACGATGTAGTACTGATCTTTTTCTTTGCCGAGGTCGTAGGTGTGGACGATGTTGGCGTGGTTTAGCTGCACCGACAGACGGGCTTCGTCGATGAGCATGCGCACGAAGTCGGGGTCGTTGGCGTTGTCGCGATGAATGACCTTGATGGCCACATGTCGCGTGCTGCCCGTCTCTTCGGCGGGTTTGTCGTCGCTTTTCTTGTTGTTGAGCTGGGTGCCGGTGGCGACGCTGGCCAGGTAAATTTCGGCCATGCCCCCAACCGCGATCTTCCGGAGCAGCGTGTATGGGCCAAGCCGCCCCGACAGCACCTAGCCTTTCCCCGACTTCTGATGGTTGCCTGACATCTGCGACGGGGGCTGCCCCGCGCTGGCACCGCCAGGATAGAGAAAGACCGACAACGCGCGCAGCGGCGTCTGAGTGCCGCAGTCGAACGTGCAGACCACCTCGGTGGCCATGCCCGGCGCGATATTGACCACGTACTGCGTCGCCGCATTGGCGATGAGGTAGATGCCTAGGCCGGCGCCATAGGTCTTGCGATCGATCTGGTTGGGGCTGCGCAGGCACTTTTCGATGTAGCGCAGGATGGTGGCCTTATCGAGGCTGCCAAAGCGATCGCGCACCGACACCGCGAACATGCCATCGACCATGGCGTAGCGGATCGAGACCGGCCGGGGGGTTAGCTGCTCGATGCGATCTTTGGCTTCGACATGCTCGAAGACGCGCTGGCCCTTGTCGTCGACCGGGGCGTCGTAGAGCGCGTTCATTAGGAGCTCGACGCAGACCGTGCCGATCTTGTCGCGGATGCGGTTGCGGACACCGGACTTTTCGGCGTACTCGAGGACTTCCGAGATGGCCTTTTCGCGCCCCTGATAGTCGCGGAGCCGGGTCAGGCTGATGTTGGTGCCAGCCGGCAGGTACTTTTCGACGCCAAACAGATCACCAGAGACGAACTTCGAGATCGTCACCTGCAGCAGGAAGGGCAGGCGAGCGTCGCTGGTCAGCACGTGGCAGACGTGCGGGTCATGCAAGAGCGCCACTTGGTCGCCAAGCGAGCGCTGTGGGGTGACGGCAATGACCTGAGCGGACTCGCGCAGCCGACTGACAAGAGCCCGCAAGGCCGGCAGGTTGCCGTCCCAGGCGAACACCACCAGGCGCTGCGCAAGCTGCGGGCCTTCGAGTGCTTGAAGGCCGGCGACACGCACCGGTAAGCCGCCGCCGCGTTGGACAGCTTGGGCAAGGGTTTCGCGGAGTTCGGCGTCTTCAGAGACGACCAGGACCCGCTGGCTGGGCACGGCAGGCTGCAGAGGAGACTCCACCCTAGACTAACTAGCGAGGACGCGAAGATACCTTTTATCGAGGGTATTAAATTTCTCCAAAGTGTCAACGACTTCGCCGCGAGTAGAGGGGCGGCGCGATACTTGGGGTGGCGGCTTGGGTTACGTGTAGAGGCGGGCTGAAGACGGCCACGGGAGCACAAACGGACTTCAGCCCAGCCATCGAAGCCCCTACACTAGAAGCTTCGATGGGGGAGAAGAAGCCGCCGAAGCGGCCGGGAGTGCTGCCGCAGCCGTCTGACGGCGAGTCGCCGAAGGATCTGAAGGATCTTCAGGCGGCCGATGCGCTTGCCAGGACGGTGCAGTCGCAGGGGGATCTGGCCCCGCTTGCGCCCGATCCTCTGCCTGGACCGCCTTCGGCCCCGCCGCCTGTCCGGGACACTCTGGCGGACGCCGCACCCCCGTCGGCGATGTCGGGGCCGCCGTCTAGCGATCCGGGACAGCTCCGGGGTGCGATGCAGCCTCATATGGGCCGCTATGCCCTGCTGCGCAAGCTGGGCGAGGGCGCGATGGGGGTGGTCTACGCCGCCTACGACGAAGAGCTGGATCGCCGTGTCGCCCTGAAGCTGATCCATCCGTCGCTGCAGGACGACAGTCAGACCCGCGCTCGCATCTTGCGCGAGGCACAGGCGCTGGCCCGCGTCTCGGCACCCAATGTCGTGACGATCTATCAGACCGGTGAGGTCGATGGGCAGATCTTCATCGCCATGGAGTTCGTCAACGGCACGACGCTGAGCAAGTGGCAGTCGGAAGAGGGGCGCACCTGGCTGGATATCCTGCGCATGTACCTCGACGCCGGGCAGGGTCTGCTGGCGGCGCATCTGGCGGGGCTGATCCACCGCGACTTCAAGCCGGACAACGTGCTGATCGGCAAAGATGGCCGGGCTCGCGTGGCCGATTTTGGTCTGGCGCGGATGGACAGCAAGGCGGGGGCAAACACCCTGGCCAGTGGCCGCATGCCGACGGTGGGGCGGCCCGGACACGAGCAGCCGATCAACGCCAATATGACGCAGGCCGGCACCTTGCTGGGCACGCCTCTATACATGTCGCCCGAGCAGCACCTGGGCGAAGCCACCGATGCGCGCAGTGACCAGTTCAGCTTCTGTGTTGCGCTCTACGAGGCGCTCTATAACCAGCTGCCCTTTGCCGGCAACACCGTCGAGGCGCTGGCGTTTAACACCATCTCGGGGCGCATCCAAAACCGGCCCTCGGGTAGCCGCGTGCCGATGGTGGTGCACCAGGCGATTCTGCGCGGCTTGGCGACCAATCCAACGGCGCGTTTTCCGTCGATGCGTGAGCTCTTGGTGGCGCTGTCGTACGACCCGACGGTTGATCGCACGGCGGGGCCGCGGGTGCGTCGTCGCGTCACCAGCAACATGATCGCCTTTATGTTGATCGCCGCCGCTGGCCCGACGCTGCTGCACCGGGCCGGGCTCAGCGAATACAACGCGGCCCTCAGCATCGCTGCGGCGTACTTTGCCGTTTTCGTGTTTATGGCCATCCGCTTTCGGCGAGCCATCAAGAACGCCTTTCACCGCGGCTTCTTGGTCTATGGCACGGTGTTCGGCGCGCAGGTCTTGGCCATCCAGCTTGTGGGCTACTACCTGGGGCTGAGCCTGTCGCAGATCGCGACGCTGGACTTGGTGGCGCTGTCGGCGATGACCTGCGTGGCCGCCGCCCTGGTGCTGCCGCGCATGTGGACGATGGCGCTGCTCGGCGGGCTGGCGACGATGGTCGCGCTCTGGAAGCCGGTCTATGCCCAGCACCTGTCGTCGGCGGTGGTGGTGGTGACGACCATCGTCTCGCTGCTGCTGTGGAATGCGGCAGCAGCTGCGGCGGTGAGGGCTCCGCGCAATACGCCGGCTCTCGCTCGTAAGAAAGACGGCGATCGGTAAGCCGCATCCTCGTCGTTTCTGTACGTCGGCGTTTCCGTCCTTGCGTCGCTGTGTGGCCTTCGCGATGATGCCGCCACGCCGATGCTGACCGACGCCCCTTTTCGCTCGTTTGCCGCGCTGCGGTCCCCCGCGGGTGCAGGCGCTGCCCTGAACGCCACGTCCCTCATCGAACAGCCGCTGACCGAGCTAGTCGCTCGTCTGCGACGAGGAGAGCTGACTTCCAGCGCGCTGGTCGAGGCGCATATCGCGCAGACTCAGGCGGTAAATCCGACGCTCAATGCCGTGATCATCGAGCGCTTTGCGGCGGCTCGGGGGGAAGCGCAGGCGGCAGATGTCCAGCTCAAGAGCGCGGCCGATCGCGAGACGTTACCGCCGCTTCTGGGCGTGCCTTGTACGGTGAAAGAATTCTTCGCCGTCGCAGGGCAGCCACAGACGGGCGGCATGCTGGCCCATCGCGATCGGCGACCCAGCGAGGATGCGACGGTGGTCGCGCGGCTGCGCCAAGCCGGGGCGATCATCCTGGGCCTGACCAATGCTCCCGAGGGGGGCATGTGGATGGAGACGTGGAACAAGCTCTATGGCCGCACCCAGAACCCTTGGAATCCTGAGCACACCTGCGGCGGATCTTCCGGCGGCGAGGGTGCGATCGTCGGCGCGGGTGGTGCGGTGTTTGGCATCGGATCAGACATCGGCGGCAGCGTGCGTATCCCTGCGGCGTTCTGCGGCACCGTCGGGCATAAGCCCTCAGGCGGGCTGATTTCGATGTTTGGTCACTTTCCCGAAAACCTGCCCGGCACCAACTATCTGTGTGCCG
Organism: Pseudomonadota bacterium; assembly: GCA_035345735.1. GTDB lineage: Bacteria > Myxococcota_A > Polyangia > Palsa-1104 > JAEUJZ01 > JAEUJZ01. The sequence goes on from DAORCZ010000371.1 coordinate 4,363, forward strand.
GGCCGCTGTGCCGTCGGGTGGGCGATGTCCTGCCCATCCTGCGCGTGCTGGCCGGTCCGGATGGCCGCGATCCCGACTGCACCCTGCCGGCTTCGACGCTGGGCGATCCGGCCCGCGTGCAGCTTGAGCGGGTCCGCATCCTGCCGGTCCCTCAGCCTCCCGGCATCCCGACTGCGGCCGTTACCCAGGCCGGCATTCGCGCGGCAGCCTCAGCGATGGCCCGTCGCGGGGCAGAGGTCCTGAGCGAAGATCTGCGCGTGCTGGGCGACAGCGTATCCGATCTGCGGTTGGCATTTCTGCTGTGGTCCGAGGCGCTCACCGGATCGGCCGAGGTGACCTACGAGGAGATTGTCTCCGGCGGTGCGGGAGTCGCGCTGGGGCGACAGTTCTATCGCCTGCTGCGGGGGGAAAGTGACTACATTTTCCCGTCGCTGATGGTGATTTTTGGCGATCGCATCGCGCGGCGCCTGAGCCGTCTGCTTAAGGGGGGGGGCTATGCCGAGCGTCTGCGCCGCCTCAAGTCGCGCCTGGATGACTTCTTGGGTGACGATGGGGTGCTGATCTACCCAACGTACAGTCGGCCAGCGCCGCGTCATTATCAGCCGCTGCTGACGCCCCACCACGCGGCATGTACCGCAATTTTCAACGCGCTGGGCTATCCCGCGACGGTGGTACCGCTGGGTCTGACGACCGCTGGGCTGCCGCTGTCGGTGCAGATCGTCGGCCGGCACGGCCAGGATCACCTGACGCTGGCGGTGGCGGAGGCGCTAGAGAGCGAGTTCGGTGGCTGGCAGCCGCCACAGCGATACACGGCGAGGCGCTAGGCGTGGCCCCGGCCCGACCCGCGACGGCAGCGCTGGGGAGCATCGGCGAAGAGCTGCTGTTTAGCTGCGTCGCAGCCGAGGCCACGGGGCCCTTTTTTTCGCTGCGCGGGAGCCTGCCTTTGGCCCGCTCGCTGCGTCGCTGCTTTCTGGCGCTGACCCAGGCCGAGCTATCGCCGACAGCCCTCCTTAAGGTTGCCGAGCGGGTGCGGGCGCAGCAGCCCGACTCTGCGACGCGCATCGGCGAGCTAGCGCGTCTGTATCATCGCTATCGCTCGCTGCTGGCGGCTTCGCAGGCCAAGCTGGACCACGGGCTGGGCCTGGGACGCCGGATTCAGCTCCTGTCAGCAGAGGGAGCCGGCGACCGGCTGGGCTGCATCCTAAGCCAGCTCGGCCTCTCGCTGTCGCGTGGGGTGGGCGGTGCGCAGATCCATGGGCTACATCGCCTGCCCAGCTGGGATGCGCTGCCCAGCCAGTACGCGGTGCTGCAAGCGCTGACGGTGCTGTTTCCTGCCGACGGGCAGCCGGGGGCCAGCCTCTGCCTGCCGCAGCTTCCGGAAGAGGGGGGCGAGCCGGTGGCGCCGGCTTTGGAGCAGGGCATCAAGCCGATCTTGGACGCGCTGTATGCGCGGCATCAGCTCGGCGTCGAGATCGAGTGGCAGCCTCTGGGGCCGGCGCTGGCGGGCGATGCTGCCGACCAGCCCTGGGGACGCTTTCTGCGCGGACTGTTTCGCCCGGCGAGCGCGGCCCCGCTTCTGGCGGCGGAGGAGCTCTCGTCCGAGACGCTGACGATCACGGCACAGCCCTCGCCAGCCGCAGAGGCACGCCTTTGTGCTCGTCGGGTGCGCGATCTGATCGATGCGGGGGTGCCACCTTCGGAGATCGCGGTGGTCGTCGAAAATCCCGCCCGCCGCGCCCGCGTTGCCCGTGCCCTGCGACGCTACGGCGTGCCGTTTGCCCGACTTCACCTGGGCGGGACCTATGCCGACTGCCCCCGCGCCGAGCTGCCGCCGCCGCTGTCGCTCCCCCTGCAGATCTATGAGCTTCTGGAGCAAGGGCTGCCACGTGAAGGCCTGCTGGCCGTCATCACCTCGCCCTATGTGCGACTGCCGCTGCCCGAGGAGGCGGCAGATGCGGGAGCCCTGGCCCGTGCCCTGCGCGGGGCGGGGGTGCGGGCCCTCTCGGGCAGCTCGCAAGACGAGCTTCGGCGTCGTCTGTCGGAGTGGCTACGACTGCATAACAGCAAGCGGGGCCGAGGGGCCGCCGAGGGGGAGTCTCTGCCCGGGACTGAGCCGATCGAGCTGCGTCAGCTGTCGCTGCTCCTCGCTGAGCTGGCCAGTCTGCCCGCGCATGGCTCGATCCGTCAGCACATCCAGGCGCTGAGCCGGCTGTGCGAACGCTTTGCACTCGGCCAGCGGGCGATGGGGTCTGCCGAGTTGCTCACCAGCGAAGGGGACAGCGAGCCGACGAGCATGACAGAGGCGGAGCGCGCGGTAGACGCGGCCAGTGCCCTGGCTCGGGATCAGGCGGCGGTGGCCGTACTGCGGCGCGTGCTGCATCTGCTACCGCTCGCCGCCGAGACCTTGCGGCTCGGCGAGCAGGGGCTGAGTCGTCCGCAGTTTGCCGCGCTTCTGCGGGCGCTGTGTCAACGCCTCTTCGCCGATGTGCAGCGCCAGCCAACCCCGTCGGCATCCGTCGGAGAAGTGCAGCTCGGCGGCTTGTTTGAGCTGCCGGTGCAGCCGCGTCGCGGTCTCTTTTTCCTGGGGCTCATCGAGGGGGAAATGCCGGCCAGCGCGGCCGAAGACCCCCTGCTCAGCGACGATGAGCGTGCGCTGTGCAACCGGCTCTTCGGCGGAGCGATCCTGCCGCTCTCACGCTCCGTCGCGGAGGCCGCCCCGCTGCGCTTCGTCGAGCTCTTGGCGCATGCTCAGACGGCCCAGCTGAGCTATTCCCGGGCCGATGAAGAGGGTCGGCCGCTCTTGCCCTCCTCGTTCATCGCCGCGGCCTGGCAGGCGAGTGGGCGGGAAGGACCAGTGGACGAGTCGTCCGCGCCGCCAGCCACGCCGGCCGAGCGCAATCTGTCCGCGGCCGAGGCTCGTCATCCGAGCGAACTCTGGCGCTTTGCCGCGTCAGCCTTGGTGGGCAACGTCTCCGTCGGAGGCTTGCCTGCTGCGGTCGCTCTGGCGCTAGGTCGCCGCGAGCGCGAGCGCCGCCTTCGCCTGCTGTCGCGGCTAGAGATCGAGCGGGCCCGCGCGGCTTGGTTTCTGACGCTGTCGACGGCCGGGGAGGGGGCAAACCAGCCCTTCGACATGCCGGCGGGCGCGTACTCAGGTCAGCTGAGCGACCGTCGCATCGTGGCAGAGCTGGCTTCGCGCCTGCCTGGTGATGCTCGGCGTCCCCTGTCGGCCTCAGCGCTAGAGGACTATGCGCGCTGCCCCTACCGCTACTTCGTCTATCGCGTGCTGCA
>DAORCZ010000372.1:0-7636 GCA_035345735.1 Pseudomonadota bacterium
AGCCGCTCAAGAAAAAGGCGCTGCGCATCGCCTTCGATCAGACCGTCGCGCAGGTGAAGAATGACCGCTTGCGTGGCCCCGGCGTGACCGAACTGACCCCGCCCAAGAAGAGCGAGCCCGACGGCTGGCCCACGATCGAACTGCACGCCCGCGTGCAAGACAGCGTGCAGGGCCGCGGCGTGGTGCAGGCTCGCACCGAGTACATCGCGGTGCTGTGGTACCTCTACACCGACCTCCTCCCCGAGACCATGCAGGCCAAGCTGGTCGCCGCCGTCTCGACGCTCAAGAAGGGCGAAGGCGACGACGATAGCGCTGGGAAGAAGGGGAAAAAGAAGAAGAAGAAGCGCTAGCTCGTTCCCATCCAGAAACCGTAGCGAGGAGACCCGATCGGGGTGGCGCCCGCCCGGAACGTCCTTCCGGACATGAGGACGGACGACGCGCTGAGCGGGGCCCGCAGCAGGTTTATGGATGGGAACTAGCTCGCCGGGCGCAGGGCAATCGCATCGATCTCGACGCGAGCCCCGCGCGGCAGGCCGGTGACTTGCACGGTGGCGCGGGCCGGGCAGTGACCTTCGGGCATGGCGCGGCCGTAGATTTCGTTCACGACCGCGTAGTCGGCCATGTCGGCGAGAAAGATCGTAGCCTTGACGACGTCTGCGAAGCGGCAGCCGGCAGCGGCGAGCACGGCGCCGAGGTTCTGCATGACTTGCTCGGCTTCGGCGCGGACATCGCCCGCCCCGACCAGCGTGCCGGTGCTTGGCGACAGCGCGATCTGTCCTGACAGGAACACCAGTCGATTCCCCCCGGTTTCGGCGACGATCGCCTGCGAGTAGGGACCGATGGCCCGCGGGGCCTGTTCCGTGGCGACTGGGGTCAGGAGGGCACGTTCGTTTTTCATGCCGGTCTTGTACCCAAGTTTGGCGATTTTCGGTACACCTGCGTGACGCGAGCCTGCGCCTCGCACACTCCTTCATGCGCCCCGGTCCTGCTTCCTCTTCGTCGCTGCCCGACCCCGCCGGCCCGCCTGAGCTGCGGGCGGCGGCGCTTGTCGCCTTGCTCGACGCCGAGCCCGCGCGCAAGCAGGCCGCGGTGCAGGGACTCTTTGCCGCGTGGGGGCGTGGCGAGCTTGCGATCGATCCGAGCCACGACCCCGCAGCGACGGATGCGGCTCGGGTGCTGGCCATCCCCGGCCGCCCGTCCCGGCCGCCGCTGGTGGTGCCGAATGCGCTCCTGCGACGGGCGATGAACAGCGCCGAGGGGCGGGCGATTGGGCTGCACGCCCTGGCCCACATCGAATTCAACGCCATCAACCTGGCGCTCGATGCCATCTGGCGCTTCCCGGGCTTGCCGCCCGACTACTACACCGACTGGCTGCGCGTCGCTGCTGAGGAAGCGCTGCACTTTGATCTGCTGTCGCGCCATCTGCAGCGCCAGGGCTACGCCTACGGCGACTTCCCGGCCCACAACGGCCTGTGGGAGATGGCCGAGCGCACCGCCTGCGATGTCCTGCCGCGCATGGCCCTGGTGCCACGGACGCTAGAGGCCCGCGGGCTCGACGCCTCGCCCCAGGTGCGCGCCAAGCTGTGGCAGGCCGGCGACCGCGCCGCTGCCGAGATCCTCGACATCATCTTGCGCGACGAGATCGGCCATGTCGCCATCGGCAATCGTTGGTTCGCCCACCTGTGCCGCGAGCGCGGCCTGGAGCCCGTGACCACCTACGCCGAGCTGGCCGAGCGCTATCGTGCCCCGCGCCTGCATGGCCCCTTCAATCTGGATGCCCGTCGCGCCGCCGGCTTCACCGAGCCCGAGCTAGACGCCCTGCAGGCCGCCGCCCTATCGTATAATCACAAACCGGAACTGATCGCTAAATAAGCGCGCGTAGTGCATTGACGATGAGCGCGATCAGGACCAGGCTTGAAATCAAAAACAGCGAAAACCGCACAGTGATATTATTAATCAACGCTTGCAGCAGGCTGTGCACAATCCGCAGGCCCAGGTAGGCCCAGGCCAGCTGGGCGTTCAAGCCACCGCCCTCGCCCGCGACCGCTAGGGCCAGCGCGACGGCGTAGAAGATCGTCGGCTGCTCCATCAGGTGGTTGTAGTTGTCGGCCTTCCAGCGCACCCGCGGCGGAAGCTGACTCATCTGCTCGCCGCGCGGCGCATTCGGGTCGAGCTGCATCCGCGCCTTAAAGATCGCGGGAATCCGCGTCAGATACATCCAGAACCACATCACCATGGTCCAGGCGACCAAACCAACCACCGGCAGAAGGATCGGGCTACGAGTCAGCATGCCGGCAGCCTAGCACGCGGGGGCAGCGCGCAGGCCGCGACGCTTGGCGCGACCGGGGCGAGCCCCCAAACATGCGAACATGGGGCGGGGGAGAGCATGGGCCAGCGCAAGGTGTCCAAGGCGTCCAAGGTGTTTGGTGACTACTACTGGGCCTCGGGGCCGATCGTTCTGGGCTCGGCGGGGCTGGCACGGGCGGCGGCGGCGCGCGACGCGGCGCTGCTTGCCGCGCTCGGTGAAGCCAAGGAGGCTCCCGAGGCCCGACGGCTGCTCGGCGAGATGGCGCTTTTGTTCGGCCCGACGAACGCCCCTATGTGCTGGCGGCCGAGCGAGATCGGGGGCGTGCTGGTGCGCGCCCGCGGCCACGTGCCCCGGACCCAGCGCGACACCGTGCTGGGCCTGGGGCCCGAGCATGTGCCGGCGGGGGGCTTTCGACTGGCCGCGCTGACCGTCGAGCTCACCGGTGAGGCCGAGCGCTGCTTCGTCGATCCCTGGGCCGGGCAGCCGGCAAAAAAGATCCCCGCCGCGATCCCGGTGCGCCTGCCCGCCGGGCTCTGGGAGATCGACCACGCGGTCGTCGGTGAGCCCCCGATTTCGGCCGAGCTCTTTCGCTTTCGCCCAGCCGGTACGCCACCACCCGGGCCGACGGCCACCGCGGCGGCGCCGCGCCCACCGACCGTGACCCTGCAGAGGGAGACCCAGGCCGCCGCCAAGGCCCTGCGCTTCGTCGAGACTGAGGGCGGGCCGGTGCTGGTGCTGCCGGTTGCGGCGCTGCCCCAGTGGCGCGGCATCTGTGACGATGGCGGCAAGCCCGTCTTCGGCGAGCAGCCGACCGACTACGACCGCGCCTGCGACGCCCGCGGCCCCATCCTCTCGTTCGCGGGGGTGGAGGCCCTGGTGCTCGATCAGGAATCGACGGCCTTCTATCGCGCCTCGGACACCGTCAGCTATCTGCTGCGCTGGATCGGCGCGGATGACGGGGCACACGTGCTGCAGGCGGTGCTGTCCGCGGATCGTCGGGCCTGGCGCTCAAGCCGCAAGGTCTTCACGCTGGCCAGTGAGGGCGGCGTGGCGATCATCGACTCGGCGGCGTATGGCCCGGGGTTGCGCGAGCCGGCCCACGGCGACCTGGCTCCGGGGCGCTACCGCATCGACACGATGACCGAGTTCAACGGCGAACTGCTCGACGGAGAGGGGCGCCATGGCCTGATGGCCTCGGCCCTGCGTCTGCGCCGGATCTAAAGCTGGCTTCCGCCATCGTCTGCGGCGCAGGCCCCTCGGCGGGACCTCGCTCACTTTCGACCTGACTTGCGAGGCGACGAGCGGTGGGTACGCGCCAGTTCACGAGCCAGGAGCCGGTCCATGCGTACACCGTTGATGGTCAGCCCCTCTATCTGTGCATCTGCCACGTGCACGCCGCTCAGGTCGACATTCGACAGGCGCGCGCCGGCAAACGTGACGTCTTCGCCGCGCAACCCGCTAAGGTCGGCATTGTGCAGCCGCGCCTTGGCCAGCGAGACGTCGTCCAGCGAGGCCTGGCTCAGATCGACGTTGCGCACCGTCGCCTTGCGCGCGTCCACATCATCGAGAGCGATGCCGCGGCAGTCGCAGTTGTGCAGCCGCGCGCGCGCCGCATTGACATCGTCAAACAGCGCGCCTTTCAGCGAGCACTGTTCAAAGCGAGCGCTGGCCAGATCTTGCCCGCGCCAGCTGGCTTTCCGAACCGACTTGGAAGGAGCTTTGGGAGGCATCCGATGTTCCTGTGAGGGGAGCGAATTCGGGATAAAAAAACAAACGAGCTACCAAGTTCCGCGGTGACCTAGACGGTGTTTACATCTGAAGCTAAATATGTAAACACCTGCTTAGATTTCTCCACGACGCAGATAGTACTTTGGGGGGTACGGTTTGGTGATAGGTCGGGTTCGTGCTGCGACCGCCCGCGTATCCGGCCGCCGTCGCCACAACTCCGTGAAGACTCGCAAACTGGGAATCAGGACCCCAGAATCAATCCAGCGCAAAGCCAATGGATTCTGGGGCGACCGGGGTTGGCTGCTCTTGTAATGGCATATTACTTCACCTTGACAAGTGCGAGTCCGTTAATGCAATAGCGCAATCGCGAAGGAGCCGGCCCATCCGGGAATACATGTCCAAGGTGGGCATCGCAGACCGCGCAGGTCGTTTCTACGCGCAGCATTCCGTGACTGTCGTCGCCGTGATAGGCCACGACATTGGGGCTTAGTGGCTGAGTAAACGAGGGCCACCCTGATCCGGAATCAAACTTGGTGGTGGCATCAAACAACGGCTCGTTACAGCACGCACAGCTGTAGCGTCCGGGTTCGACGGCGCGACACAGCAGGCTGGTATGCGGGCGTTCGGTATGGGCCCGGCGCGTGATGCTGAAGACCTCGGGCGGTAACAACTGTTTCCATTCCGCTTCATCGCGCTCTACGCGGCGCGGCGGCGCGGGGTTCCCCTTGCGCACGATCTGTTCGATGGCTTTCCAGTCGAGCATGTCAACCTCCTTGGGTCCGCGGATTCTGCTGGGCGGCGTGCTCCCCAAGGTAGCCGCAATGGCGGGGCGGCTGGCCGGGAATCCTCTTGCGAGCGAGCCACGCACGGGCGAATACCTGTCCCCCCAGGCACTTGCGGCCTGCCGGTTGAGTACGCGCCGTTCATTTTTCTGGGAGCCCCGACCCAAGGTTCCCCCGCGGAAGCCTGGGCGCTACGTCGAGCGGTGCAGGATGGCGCCGCCTTCGGTGACGACCCAGACGTCGGTGCCCCCGACGCCGAAAACGGCGGTGAGGTTGGCGGTGGTGCCGCTGCTCTGCGTCATCCAGCCCGTGCCGGCCCACTTGAGGAGCGTCCCCCCGTCGCCCACCGCCCAGGCAGATATAGCTCGTAATACCCCAGCGCCTCTTAGGCATTTCCCTGCTTGCGGTGTAGTGGGCCAATATTCAGCAATAAATTCGATAATTGCTTGATATTATAGCCCATCTGAAACGCGCGCAGCGCATCCGCGCAGACGCCTTTATCATAGTATATTAACGCGCTGTCGTAGTGTTTTTAGGAGTCGGCCGCCTCGTCGGCGCGGCTGACGCCCTGGGCGCTGACCAGCGCACACAGAAAGAAGCCGATCCATCCCTGCCATCGCTTGCTCCGCATGAACGCCCCCCGGAGCAGCTAGTTCGCGCCCAGCACATCGAGCACTGACTTCGCTGAGGCCGCACGGCGGAGCCACTGGTCCAGCAAGGCCGAGTCCGTGCACGCCAGGATCTTGCCCCGCAGCGCTTTGGATACTCGCACGCCCCGCGCCTCCAAGATCGTGAGCACGCTCTCCGCTTTGCCCGCAGCGCGCCCTCTGGCTTCTCCTTCGGCTTTGCCTTCGGCTTTGCCTTCGGCTTTGCCTTCGCGGTAGACGCTCTTGGCGTAGGGAAGTTCTCGAAAGTTGAGCATGGCTGGGCCTCTGCGAAGAGTGGTGCGCACGATGCCATCGACGCGTGCGCGCGGCAAGTGCAGCGTCGCGAGGTGGGCGGTCTGTTCCAGCATCAGGGTCTGCTGCTCGCCGTTGAGGCTCAGCGACCCGATGCGCTCGACGATGCGCCCCAGCAGCGCGGCGTAATTGCCATCGCGCGGCTGCATCGTGGCGACAAGCGGCAAGAGCTCGGCGATGCCGGTGGCGAGAGCCGCCTCGGCCGACTCACGGAAGACCTCACGCACCGTCACCTGATGCGACAGGTCGTTGCCGTGTGGACCCTCGCCGAAGACGTACTCGGTCGGCACGACGGCCTGTGGCGTCAGGGCCAGCACCAGCGTCTTTACGCGGCGCTGGTACAGCGAGTGGGCGAGCGCCGCCCGCAGCAGCATGGCGTGGTGCAGGCCGCGATCGCGCTGCACCTGAAACTCGACGATGAGGATGCGTTCACGGTCCGGCGATGTGGTCCGGCGCATCGGCCCGTAGGTCACGCGAACGATCAGATCCGCCTGCCGTCCGGTCGCTGGCAAGTCACGTGGAAGCTGCAGTGCCTGCGCTGACACCGCCTCGGGTAGAAGCCAACCCGACAGCTTGGGAAAGCTGCGCGCAAGGAGCTCCTGCAGCGAGAGATCGTATTTGCCGGCAGGGATCCGCCCGGCCTCCGGGGATGCGCGCGGGACGACGCTGGTTCGAGCGGGGCTGGCGCCGGATTGCGAAGCCGACAAGTGGGGTTGGGTTTTGCGCCGCATGGGGGGCCATGGCTTAGCAACGCTCTCCGACCTCCGCCACCCCAGGGGCTTTGACGGGATGCATCGGCTGCGCAGGACCGCGTCACTTTTTTCGACCATCGGCGCGGGACTCAGAGAAAGATCGGGCATGAGCAATCAAGATCAGATCGCGTACTGGAGTGGGCCGGTTGGGGACACCTGGGTCGCCATGGGAGAGCGGCTCGACAAGCAGCTAGATCCGCTGGGCCAGGTGACGCTGCGCGCGCTGGCCCCCAAGCCCGGCGAGCGCCTGGCCGACATCGGCTGCGGGGCGGGACAGACCACCTCGCAGCTGGCCGCGACCGGCGCCCAGGTGATGGGCGTCGATGTCTCGGCGCCGCTCCTCGCTGCCGCGCGGCAGCGCTTTCCGGGGCTGAGCTTCGTCGAGGCAGACGCTGCGATCTACGACTTCGGCGAGCTCGACGCGATCTTCTCCCGCTTCGGCGTCATGTTCTTTTCCGACCCGGTCGCCGCCTTCACGCACTTCCACCGCTGCCTACGTCCGGGTGGTCGCATCGCCTTTATGTGCTGGCGCGCCGTCGAGAAAAATCCGCTCATGCTCGCGCCGATCGCCGCCGCCGTCGCCGCCGGCATCCCCGCGCCGCCCCCCGGCGATCCCTACGCCCCCGGCCCCTTCGCCTTCGCCGATGGCGAACGCCTGACCTCGATCCTTACGCGCGCCGGCTTCAGTGATATCCAGCTCACCCCGCACGACGAATCCGTCGGCGGCAACGACCTCGACGCCGCCCTCGACCTCGCGCTGCAGATCGGCCCCCTCGGCCGCCTGCTGCGCGAGTCCCCCCAGCACCGCGAAGCCGCGCTCAGCGCCGTCCGCGCCACGCTCGCCACCTACCTGCAAAACGGCGTCGTCATGATGCCCTCGGCTACCTGGGTGGTGACGGCGAGGAAGTGAGCAGGAACCCGGGTCGCGCGGCGCCCACTCTCAGGTGGGTATATTGCAATCAATGTAAGTATTGGAAAACACAAATTTTTTGTTGAGTGATGGGGATGGTTTCGTGAACATGGGCTGATGGGGTTTTTGTCGGGTGTGCGTCGGAAGGGTGGGGGGAGGCGGGCCGGCCAGGGGTTGGGCTGGGGGCTTTTGGCTTG
>DAORCZ010000373.1:0-7619 GCA_035345735.1 Pseudomonadota bacterium
AGCTCAGCTCACTGGCCCGCGCGATGCCGGAGGGCTCGATCAGGATGTACTCCGGTTTGCGGGGCAGGCCCTCGCCGCGGAGCAGCGTGCGCAGGGCGGACACAAACTCTCCCTGCAGCGTGCAACAGATGCAGCCCGAGACGAGCTCGGTGACGCGTAGGGTGGGAGCCGTGCCGGCGCTCCGCACCAGCTCCGGGTCGAGTCCTAGCTCGCCGACGTCGTTTATCAACAGCGCCAGGCGGGGACCGAACTGCGGATCGGCAACCAAGCGACGCAGGAGGGTCGTCTTCCCCGCGCCCAAGTACCCTGAGATCAGCGTGACCCCGACGCGACTCACCGCGCCGCTCTCAGTCATCGGCCAGCGCCGAGGTCCGCTCCTTCGGCTCTTCCAGATAGAAGTTCCGTCCGCGATAAAACGTCACCGCCGTGCCCCACAGCGAGACCAGCAGCGCACCGTAGAGCAGGGGCATCCCATAAGCATGGCCGTGTGGCAGGCGCAGTGAAAGGCCAGTCAGCAGCGCCACCAGGCCGACCCGCAGGCCCCACAGTAGAGTGCTGCTCTGCGCCCCGTGCACACAGAGCAGGTTGTCGAGCCCACCGACCGCCATCTCCAGACACATGATCAGCATGATGACCCACGGCAATAGATCCGGCCGCGCCTGCGCATCGACGAGCAGGATGGGCAGCGCAATCGCCGCCAGCAGCCGAACCCAGTCCGGCATGCCGAACTTGCCCGTGAAGATCAGCCGCACCGCTGGCACGAGATAGGTCCAAGCCGACAGCCAGGTGATGCCCAAGATCGTAAGCGTCAGAAACTGGAAGTTGCCCTCGCTGCCAAGGAAGGACTGCAGGGCCAGCAGCACTCCGAACCAGCCCGCCATGATGAACGACACGCGCCACAGATAGCCGGTCACCAGGTAGCGCACGAGTGTCGCCGCCACCGGCAGCACGGTCCCCGCCAAAAGGACGTAGAACATCGCCTTCTCGGGCACGACGCGCATCATGAAAAGAACCCCGCAGCCTGCCATCTGCGCCCAGGCCTTCACCTTCGCCAGAAACGCGGTCTTCGGAGAGATCTTGAGGCGCTCGTACGTGGAGCGCAGGGCCGTGATGACGAACTCGCGCGAGAGCAGCAGCAGCACCTGCCAGGGCTGCATCCAGCCCAGGTCGATGAACGGCATGAAGATCACGACGACAAACACCTTGTCGGCGATCGGATCCATCAGCCGACCCAGCTCCGTCGAGCCGTACTTGCGCGCCAGCCAGCCATCGACAAAGTCGGTGCAGCCGAGCAGGGTCATGAACACGAGGTTGATCCACTGCGCGGTCAGCCCGAAGTAAAAGAGGGCTCCGCCAATCGGCAAGAGGATCAACCGCAAGAAGGTCACTTGGTTTGCGGTTATTGGCGGCTTCGCCATGGCGCGCACCATAGGTGAGGACCGTAGACGGGTCAATGCCTCCGCGACGCGGATTTGCGCAAGCGTGGCCCGACTTCGGCTGCTTGCACCTGTGATGCGGGAGCAGCTGGCCGGCCCGCGCACAGCGGCATCTTGCTTGGCTGGCCCCACTCATGCACTCTGTTGCCGCTATGTCAGGTGATGTCCCGTCGGCCACAACTTCCACGCAGCAGCCGGGCCAAGCCCCCACTGAATCGTCGATTTCCGGCGCAACCCCAGTCACCGTCGGCAGTGTTGCCGCGGGGGCGGGGATGCTGCGCGTGCTGGTGGTGACTGGCATCTCGGGCGCAGGGAAATCGACGGCGCTGCGCGCGCTGGAGGACATCGGCTACTACTGCGTCGACAACCTACCGCTGCCGCTCGTCGGACAGTTCATCAGCCTGCTCTCGCAGACGAGCCAGCGTACGGTGGCGCTTGGAATTGACGCGCGCGAGGGCGAATTTCTAAGCGGCTTCCGGACCGCCATGGCGGAGCTTCGCCGGGCTGGACATGCGCTAGAGGTTCTGTTTCTCGATGCCGCCGATGAGGTGCTGCTGCGTCGCTTCTCGGAGACGCGTCGGCGGCATCCGCTGCATGGGCAGCCAGCGGTAACCAGCACCACTGCCGCACGTGTCACTGACCCCCGGGGCGGCACAGCGGCGCAATCGGCAGCGTCACAGCCAGTGGATGATCTGCGCGCCGGGATTCAGCATGAGCGGCGCCAGCTTATGCCGCTGCGTGACGAAGCACACACCGTGGTCGACACCGGTGACCTGACGGTGCATCAGCTCAAACGCGTGATCCAGGAGCGCTACGGTTGCCCCGAAAACAACTTCGCCCTGACCCTGGTCAGCTTTGGCTTCAAGCACGGTCTGCCCTCTGAGGCTGACTTGGTGCTCGACGTTCGCTTCCTGCCCAATCCCTATTTCATTCCGGAGCTTTCGGCACGGACCGGCCTGGAAGAGGACGTGGCCCGCTTTGTCCTGCAGGGCCCAGATGCTCAAGAGCTGCTGCGACGTATCGAAGATCTGCTGGCGTTTTACCTGCCGCGGGCGCAACGTGAGGGGAAAGCGTATTTCACCATTGCCATTGGCTGTACTGGCGGGCGCCATCGCTCCGTCGCCATGACAGTCGAACTTTTCAATCGACTCCAGAGTCGCTATCAGATTACGGTTAGACATCGCGAGCTGGGTCGCGCTCCCGAGAGGAAATAGCCATGAGTCCGCTCACTCCAGTAGTGATTGTCACGCATGGAAAAGCTGGGGCTGACATGCTCGATGCCGTGCAGCGCTTCTTGGGCATGCACCTGCAGGATGTTGCGACCGTTGGCGTAGAGCCCGAGGATGATCGCCGCGCCGTGGACGGCAAGATCGGCGAAGCCGTCGCCCGCCTGGGATTGTCTACCTGCGAGGATGTTCTGTTTCTCGTCGACCTGGTTGGCTCGACGCCTGCTCAGCTCTGCTGCAGCCGCTGTGATGGGCGCAGCGGTCACGTTGTAACTGGTGTCAATCTGCCGATGCTGCTCAAGCTGGCCACCGCCGATCGCGCCACTGGCCCCGAGCGGCTGGGCGGCGTGCTGGTGGCCACTGGCACCAAGAGCATTCACTGCGAATAACCCGGAGGTCCGTGGCGCAGCGTCGCGTGCTGCGCGGATCGCCCGCCCCGACTGATTCCCAACCCCGCAACCCGGCCCGCACAAGCAGCTGAGAAAGCGAATGATGGCGCAGAGCACGGTGCAGATCGTCAACAAAGCAGGGCTTCACGCCCGAGCCTCGACGCGCTTTGTCCAGACGGCAAACAAGTTTCGCTGCAACGTCATGGTCCGCAAAGACGGCCAGGACGTAAACGGCAAGAGCATCATGGGCGTGCTCTTGCTCGTCGCTGGCAAAGGCAGTCACATTACCATCTCCTGCGACGGCGACGATGCCAAGGAGTGCCTGTCCGCGCTCACTGAGCTCGTACAGGCGGGGTTCGGGGAGGAATAGCGCATGCCTTCGCCGGACGAGAGCGGGCCCTATTTCGCGGTCAAGCCGCTTTCGCGTCCGCTATCGACCGAGCTGCGCCACGGCATCGCCGCGTCGCCTGGCATCGCCGTGGGGCGCGCCTTTGTCATTGACCGCCGCCGCATCAAAGTTCCCAAGCGCCATATCCCGGCGGAAGAAATCCCGTCGGAGCTCGTGCGTCTCGACGAAGCCGTCTCGCGGGCCGATCTGCAACTCGAGCGGATGAAGCGCAAGCTGCGCGAGACGGACGAAGAGCAGACCGTGGTCATCCTGGAGGCCTATCAGCTGATCCTCCACGACGAGCACATGATCAACCCCACGCGCCGGCGCATCCGCGATGAGAAGGTCAACGCCGAGTGGGCGCTGTACAAGACCGTTGAGGAGATTAAGGCGCGCTTCGACGCCATCGACCAAGAGTATTTCCGCGAGCGCCGCAGCGACGTCGAGTTCGTGGGCGAGCAGGTGCTGCGCAACCTCGATAGCTCGACCGCTGCCGACGCGCCGCAGGTGCCGCCGCCGCAGGGCGCCGTCGTGGTGGCGCGCGACCTCTCACCCGCCGACACCGTCCACCTGCACAAGAGCATGGTGGCAGCCATCGTCACTGATGCCGGCGGTCGCACGTCGCACAGCTCGATCTTGGCCCAGGCGTTTGGCATTCCTGCCGTGGTGGGGCTCGACACCATTACCGAAGCGATTGGCACCGGCGACCTGCTGATTGTCGACGGCAACCGCGGCGAGGTCATCCTCTGCCCCAGCCACGAACAGGTCGAGGAGTATCGCTTCAAGGCGCGCAGCCAGCACCAGCGCATCGAGGCCCTGCTGATCGATCGCGAGGCGCCGGCTGAGACCAAGGACCACGCCCGCATCGGCTTGCTGGCCAACATCGAAATGCCCGACGAGGTGCCCTACGCGCTCGACTACGGCGCCGAGGGCATTGGTCTTTATCGCACCGAATTTCTGTTCTTGGATCGCAACGACCTGCCGCGTGAGGACGAGCACTTCATGCACGCCCGCGGCGTCGTCCGACGAGTCGCGCCCTTCCCAGCGACCTTTCGCACCTTCGACTTGGGAGTCGACAAGGTGGCGCCATTCCTCGCCAAAATGGCGGGAGTGGCGATGGGCGCACCGACGGACAGTGAGCCCAACCCAGCGCTTGGGCTGCGGTCGCTGCGTCTGTGTTTGCGCGAGCGCGGCATGTTCAAGGCTCAGCTGCGCGGCCTGCTGCGTGCGTCGCTGCATGGCCGGATGCGCATCATGTTTCCCATGGTCTCCGGCGTGCAGGAATTACGCGCCGCCAAGGCCATCCTGGAAGAGTGCAAGGACGAGCTACGCCGTGAAGGCATCGCCTTTGCCCAGGACATCCCCGTCGGCATCATGGTCGAGATGCCGTCGGCCGTGATGGTCGCCGATCACCTGGCGCGCGAGTGCGACTTCATGTCGATCGGCACCAACGACCTCATCCAGTACGCACTGGCGCTCGATCGCCTGAACGAACACGTCGGCTATCTGTACCAGCCGCTGCATCCTGCGGTCCTGCGCATGGTCAAGCGCACTGTCGATGCGGGCCACGCGGCCGGCAAGCGGGTGGCGATGTGCGGCGAGATGGCCAGCGACCCCTTGTTTTCGATTGTGCTGCTTGGGCTGGAGCTCGACGACCTGTCGATGAGTGCCGCCGCCGTGCCCTTGGTCAAGCGCGTGCTGCGCGAGGCCCACGCCGGCGAAGCCAAGCGTCTGGTGCAGGAACTTCTAGACCTACCCAGCGCTGAGGACATCGAGGCGGCCGTACGTGACTACATGAAGAACTACCTGGCCGACCTCGAAGATCTGCGGCCGCAGCGCTAGCTCACCCGGCCCGGCCGCGTCTTAGCCGACTCCCGTCGGCGTCTTACCCAAAATAATTCACCGCTTACCGCCCGTCGCTCGCCGTATACTGAGGTGGGGATTCTCAGCGACGGCGTATGGCGGACGAACGCAGGCCTTCACCGCGCAGCTCGGGGCAGATTCCGATCCTTCGTAGTTCGGACAGTCGACGACTAGCCTCGACCCAAAGCAATCTGTCGGCGCCGACGATTGCGTCGGATCAATCGCTCAGTCCGCTCACGACGAGCGACGAAAGCGCCGTCGCTGTCGTGCCGCCCGAGTTCGCCGAGATTGCCGAGGCCGTCATCTTGGCTGCCCGCTCGCAGGACAGCCTCGAACAGACGATCGACGCCGATCCCAACGAGTTCTCGGACGACAGCGTCGTCTCGGTGCGCGGCAGCGAGCTGATGCCGCTACACGACTGGGAGCTTTACCGCATCACCGCCTTCCTGGGCGCCGGTGGCATGGGCACGGTGTATCGCGCCACCGATCGTCGTTTGAACCGCGCCGTCGCCATCAAGCTGCTGTACCTGCCGGCCCAGAACGACGTCGCCGACCGCCAGCGGCAGCGCTTCATTCGCGAGGCCCAGGCGCAAGCCCGCATCGAGCACCCGCACATCTGCAAAATCTACGAGGTTGGCGAGGTCGAAGGGCAGCCCTACATCGCCATGCAGCTGATCGAGGGGCAGCCGCTGGCGACGTTCTACACCGTGATGAGCCGCGAGCAGAAGGTGCGGCTGATGCAGCAGGTGGCGGATGCCATCCACGCCGCGCACCGCCTTGGCATCATCCACCGCGACGTCAAGCCCGGCAACATCATGGTCGAGCAGCGTCCCGACGGGAGCTTCTGGCCCTACGTCATGGACTTCGGGCTGGCGCGCGAGGTCGATTCGGGCGGCCCGGCCGGCACCATCGAGGGCACGCCCGCCTTCATGTCGCCTGAGCAGGCACGTGGCGAGCTGAATCGGCTGGACGCCCGCACCGACGTCTATGGCTTGGGCGCGACGCTCTACGCGCTGCTCGCCGGGCGCCCGCCGTTTCTGGGCAGCTCGACCGAAGTCTTGCTGGATGTGTTGCTCAACGACCCGCCGCCTTTGCGCAGCATCGATTCCCTGGTGCCGGTGGACCTAGAAACCCTGGTCCGCAAGGCGATGCAGAAGGAGCCTGCAGATCGCTATCCGTCGGCTTGGGCCCTGGCCGGCGACCTGTCGCGCTATCTCGATGGCGAGCCGATTAGTGTGCGTCCTCCGACGTCAAGCGAGCGTCTGCGACGCTGGGTCGGTAAGCATCGCATCGCCGTGGTGGCTGTCGCGCTGGCCGTGATCTTTAGCGCGGTGGGCGGCATCTTCGCCTTGCGAGCCCGCTGGGCAGCGACCGCCGAAGCGGATCTGGCCCAGCGTCTGGGCCAGGACATCAAAGAGATGGAGCTATTCATGCGCTATGCGCACTCCCTGCCGCTGCACGACATCGGGCGCGAGCAGGTGGTGGTGCGCGAGCGGGTGGCCAAGCTCGTCGCCCGCCAGCGTCGCGACCCACAGAACGCGCTCCTGCACTTTGCGATTGGTCGCGTGTACTGGGTGCTGCGCGATCTCGACGAGGCCGAGGCCAACCTGCAGGCTGCCTGGGCCGGCGGCTATGGCAGCCCTGATGTGCACCTCGCGCTGGGCCAGGTGCTGGCCGAGAGGTATCGCCGCGGCGTCGAGCAGCTACACCTGCTTGGCGACCCGCAGGCCCAGACTCAAGGCGAGGCCGACCTGGCGACTCGCTATCTGCAGCCCGGACTGCGCCATCTGGAACTCGGCCTACCAGCCACTGACGCTCCGACCTACATCCAGGGGTTGATTGCGTACTTCCGCAGAGACTTCGCCCAGGCGCTGGGGCTGACCAAGCAGGCGCAGGTGCTCACCCCATGGCTGCCCGAGCCCCTGCGGCTAGAGGGCGACATCAATCACGCGCAGGCCGTCGCTGAGCTAAAGGGCCAGCGTCTGCCTGAAGCGCGCGTGCACCTTGAGCAGGCCGCGGCCCGCCATGCCGCAGCGGTGGCGATTGCCGGTAGCGACGGTTCGCTGCACATCTCGGAGGCGCACGACTGGCTGCACTTGCTTCTGCTGGATGCGCAAGAGGGCAAGGACATCGACAACAGCACCCGCCGCACGCTGACCGCGCTCGGGCGAGCGGCCGTCGCCAGCCCCAAAAATCGTGCGCTGCGCCAAGCGCAGATTGCGGTGTATCAACGATTTTATAAGTTATCGCATGAACTGCAATATAGTGAGAAAATACCAGAATACTATGCAGATATTATGACGCAGTCCATTCCTAC
>DAORCZ010000374.1:0-7607 GCA_035345735.1 Pseudomonadota bacterium
CGGTGACCGGGAAGCGCGAGAGCAGAGCGGACATGCGACGCGGCGACGCCTAGGACGGCGAAGCCGCGTGCCAGAGGCGGCGATCGTCGGGCTAGCCGATGACCTGCGAGCAGGTGAAGCCGGCCGACAGCCCGGACAGAATCGGAGTCAGGCTGGCATCGACCGAAGTCATGGTCACTTCGACCTGCAGGTAGCGCGGCGTCTGACCCATCGGCACCGTGACCGAGATGGGGACCGGTGAGGTGCCGGATGCCGTGTTCCATGGCGAGTTGGTCAGCTCGGTGGTCGACGATGCACCTCGATAGCGGATCGAGACCTTGGTGCCACGCGGCGCATTCACGCTGTAGTTCAGGTTGGTCCACGTCGTGTTGCCGGTCTGGCAGCCCTGGAACGTCGTGCGGAACGTGCCGGCTCGCGACGCATTGCGCAGCTGATATCCCGTCATGTCCGAGTACATGTACGACTCGTTTAGGGCCCCGGTATTCGCGCTGTTGTAGGTGTATTCGACAGCAGCCTGCCCTGGCTGGGCGCCTGGCAGGATCTGGTAAGCGTGCGAGCTTGTGCCGCTATACGAGACGACCCAGGTCTTGTTGTCGAAGTCGATGCCGACGCCGGCGTTGGTGCCATTGGTGTTGAGGGTCTGGCGGTAGACCATCGAGGTGCCAGTGGCTGGCGGGAGTGCGCTGACATCGACGTGATGCACGCCCACGCTGCTGTCGGCCACCCACAGGTTGAACTTGTTATCGATCGCCAGACCGCGAAGCTGGGTGGCGGGGTTGATGGTGAGCAGCTCGTATTTTTCGGCCACCGGATCGAAGCGCGCCAGGCACTTGTTGAACGCGTGATAGACCAAGCCGCGTGAGTCGACCGTGATGCCGTAGTTGCAACCGGGGGCGCCGGTATAGGTCTTGATCAGGTCCGGCTGTGTGGGGTTCTTGACCTCGATCTTGGCCAGGGCGCCGTTGCCCGTTCCGCGATCCATGACCCAGACGTTGCCGTTCTTGTCCAAGGCCAGACCGTACGGCTGGATGGTTCCCATTTGGATGCGCTTGACGATGGCACCGGTGGCTCCATCGATGCGCAGGACTTCTTTGGAGTCGTACAGGCCCACGTACAGGTATTGGCTCAAGCTGGTATCGGTGATCTCGCCGTCCCAGCCGGCGGCGCGCGGCCGCGTCTGCATCACCGTGCCGGCCGCGTTGGTATTGGCCTTGGTAAACCACAGGATGCACTCATCGGGCGGGACCTTTTCGTCGGTCCAGGTGTTGTAGGGAGCGGGCAGCGTGTTCGCTTCGCCCTCGTACGTGTCGATGCGACCGTTGCCGTTGCGATCGATGCAGTTGCCCTTGTCACCGGCGATCTTGATGACCGAGCCGTTGGAGGCGCCGGCCGATCGGTTGGCAACGGCAACGTCACCGCCCAAGCTCACCGTCGTGCGTGAGGGGTCGGCATTGACGTTTCCGGGATGGGTCTTGTAGCGCGCGAGCTGCTTGTGGGTGCGCGTGTCGATCTTCGAAACCGTGCCGTCGCCGCTGTTGGCGACCCAGATCACCGACTGCTGCGAGCTGCTGCCCGCCGTCGGATCCAGGATGATGTTGCCGCTGGGATCAACGGAGACCCCTGTGCTGCCGTCGCCTTTGGGGTCAAAGGGGACGGTCCCGCCGCCGCTGCCACCGCCGCCTGGGCCAACGCCGGTGGTCATTTCGCCGGTGCCCGGGCCGCCAGGGCCACCGGGGTTGTTGGGATCGCAGGATGGCTGATCGGGAGGGCAGACCGAGCCCGATGTGATCACGGAGTTGCAGGACAAGCTGATGACTGTGATCAGTCCCAAGCCAAGGTTAGATAGCGACTTGTTGACCATGGCAAATCTCCTCGGTGCAGGTGGATATCGGCAAGTGCAGCTCTGGGCACGGCCAGGGGAGCTAGCGAGCACTTGTCTCTCGCCCTTACGTTATCACGGGCTGGCCCGTCGGAGGGAAGGGGCTGTGGTCTGCCGCAAGCTGGCCGACAACTCGATGAAACAAGCTGTGAAACGCGGCAGGGGCTGCTGGACGTCTGGCGCTTACTGCGGCGTCTGTGCGGCGCGCCCCCGGCGGCTGCGATGGGCGGCCCACAGCAGCAGAAGGGGGGCCAGCAGGGCAGCAAAGTGGCTGTGGTGCCGCTCGCCCTGCAGCTCGCAGCTGCAGCCACGGGCAATCGCACCGTCGCCCGCAGGCAGGCACGTCCCTTCAAACTGCACGCAGGCGAAGCCCGAGGGACAGCTGACGTACTGGCATGGATCGTCGATGCACTTGCCGGCCTGACAGGACTGGGCCGCCTTGCAAGTCACGCTGCTGCAGGCTGGATCCAGCTGGCACTGCTTGGTCACCGCATCGCACCGGCGTCCAGAGGAGCAGGGGGTTCCGCAAGGATCGGCGACGCACTCGCCACGCACGCAGCGGCTGCCGGCGCCACAGCTTCCGCTGCATGTGCTCACGCAGCTGGCGGTGGTGCCATCGGAATAGCAGTACTCACCGGCGCCACAGGTCTTGCCGGCGCAGGGGTTTGCTTGGCACACCGCCTGTACACAGATCTGCCCCGTCGGGCATCCCTTGGTGTAGCAGGAGTCGTCGCACAGCACGCTGCCAGGTCCGGCGTCGCCCGAGCCGGTGATGGTGCGAATGATGCGATCCAGCTGCATGGTGAGTGCGGCCTCGGTCTCCGCCGGGTAGTAGTCGAAAGTCGGATCCGGGTTTGATTCCCCGCCTTCCTTGGCCATGTCGTTGAGGTTCTGTTTTTCCGTCGCCCCCAGGCTGCCGCCAAAGCCGACGACGAAGGTATGGATGCTGGGCGACTGCATGTTGGCCAAGCGGACGGACTCGATGGCTGCGAACACCGCGCCCAGCGAGTTGCACGTGTCGCAGGTACAACCAGCCGTGCTTTGGCAGCGCGGAGCACCGTCGGTCACCAGCAGAATGTACTGGCCGCGGCTGGCATCTTTCATCGACGGATCGGCCGCGATGGCATCGATGGCTCCACAGGTCGGTGTGAGAGCGGTAGCGACGGGTGTCACCTGCGGGTTGTCCAGAGCCTGCAGGATCGACGCCTTGGTTCCATAGCCTGGGTTGACGGCGAAGCCGCTGGTTGCACAGCTGCTTGTGGCCTTGGGAAAGAACGAGATTCCCATCGGCAGCTTGCCGTCGTACTGGCTAACCAAGGTGGTGATGGCGTTCTTGGCGATCTGCCAGCGCGATAGCTCTCCGGCCATCGGCGTTGTGCCGGCCACGTTGTCCAGCATCGACCCGGATCGGTCGACGATGATCGCCAGATTGGGACAGGTCCCGGCGTGCGCGATGGCAGGAAACGTGGCTGCAGCCAGCGCAGCAACAGCAAAGCCAAGGCGAGCGAGGAGAGCTAAGCGTGACATGGATCCCCCGAGAGATGAGAGGCGGTCGCCCTCATCATATCGCGGGGGGCTTGCTGGGTTCTATGCGCCGAGTCTCGCAGCTCTTCCGCAGAGGGAAAGGCGCAGCGCATAGCCAGCGAGCCGCGGTCGCAGCAGACCTGCACCCAAGAGCGCACCCGGTGCGGAGGGCCGCGCAGCTAACCGCGGATCTGGCGGTGCCATCGAGGCGCGCGCCTCGGCTCAGCCGGCAGGGTTGCCTGACGCCAGCCGGAGGAACTGGGGGCAGGTGGTATAAAATGGGCGGCCACTTTGCCGACCCCATCGTCGCCATCTTCCACTCCAGGCACCTCCGTCCCCCGGGGCCGGCGGCGGGGGGCTGAGGTGTGCGCGGCGCGGGCTGGCTTGGCGGGCTGCTTCTTGGGTCTGGGTCTCGCGCTTCTGCTGGGTGGCGCTGGCCGGGTGCACGCCGGGGACGAGAAGTTCGAGACGGTGGTGCGGGCCGGGGGCAGCCAACGCTTGTCCAGCGAGAGCGCAAGCAGCACGGTGAGTCACGCCGAGCTCGATCGTCGGCAGCCGCGCTCGGCTCCTGATGCCCTGCGCTACGAGCCGGGGGTCTTCGTGCAGCAGACGGCGCACGGCCAGGGCTCGGCGTTCATCCGCGGCCTGACCGGGCAACAGACGCTGCTCTTGTTTGATGGCATTCGCCTGAACAACTCGACGTTTCGCCAGGGCCCAAACCAGTACTTCTTCACCGTCGATGCACGCAGCATCGAGGCCATCGAGATCGTGCGTGGTGGGAGCTCGACCCGTTTCGGCTCGGATGCGCTGGGCGGCCTGATCCAGGCGCTGCCGATCGAGCCGCGCTTGCCCGAGCCCGGTCAGGATCGTCGCATCAGTCCGTCCTTCATCACCAGGCTGGCCTCGGCGGATGGGGAGGTTGGTGGGCGAGCCGAGCTGCATGCAGCCCTGCGCACTGGCAGCGGTCTCACCGTCTCTTTTTTCGGTGGCATCGGCGGGCGCAGCGTAAGCCAGCTGCAGAGCGGCGGGCGGGTCGAGAATCCCACCCCCAACACGCCGCTGGGTCTTTACCCCCAGGTGCCGCGCTACGCCGCAGATGGCCGCACGCAGCTCGGCACGGGATTTTCCGAGGTGACCGCCGATGCCCGTCTTGTGCTGGGGCTGGGCCCCCGTCACCGTCTGACGCTGGCCAGCTATCACTACCTGCAGTTCAATGCGCCGCGAACCGACCAGTGCGCGCCGCCGACCGCCCCGCCCGACGTGTGTCTAAGCTACGAGCAGCAGCTTCGTCACCTAACCTACGTGGCCTGGGACGCGCAGCTGTCGGGAGTCACGGAGAGGCTGCGGGTCAGCCTGTCATTCCAGCAACAGCACGAGCGACAGCGCTACGACGATCCCAGCGTGCTGCTCCGCCTCCTGGGAGTCGACGATGTGCAGACGCTGGGCTTCACCGCGGCGGCGCGCAGCCAAGCCTTCCGGCTCGCATCCACCGTCTCGCTGCAGCTGCACTATGGCGGGGATCTGTACTTCGACTGGCTGGGCTCGCGCGCAGAACGTACTTATACGGACAATGGTTCGACGCAGCCACTGTCACGCGGCCAGTACATCGACGGCTCCTCCTACCTGTACGGCGGCAGCTATGTCGATGGCGAGCTGCGCTTGCCGCGGCGCTGGGTGCTGCGCGCCGGCGGGCGCGTCTCATACGTTCGCGCCAGAGCGGCTGAGGAGCCACTGTCTGGGACGCGCGCCTTTGACCTGGAGTGGGCGCCGGTCGTCGGGCGGGCTGGGATCGAGTGGCGGCCGCACTCCGCGCTCACGCTGTTGACCCAGCTCGATCACTCGTTTCGCGCCCCCAACCTCAATGATCTGACGGCGCGGCAGCAGACCGGCCCCGGCTTTCAGTTTGAGAATGCTGAGCTCAAGCCTGAGCGGGCCACGACCCTCGAGCTCGGCCTGCTGCTCAACCATCGCTATGTCGCAGCTGAGCTCTGGGCCTTCGAGACGCTGCTGAGCGATGCCGTGCTCAAGGTGTCAAAGCGCGTGAGCGACTGCCCGCCGGAGACACCGCAGTGCCAGGGCTCGTGGACGCGCTTTCAGCTGCAGAACGCCCCCAGCAGCTCGGAGCTGCGCGGGATCGAGACCGTGCTGCGTCTGCGACTGCCCGCCGGCCTCTCTCTGCGCAGCACGCTTAGCTATACCTGGGGAGAGGGGCCGCGCGTTGGTGACCTGGCCAAGGGCGTGTACGGCGTGGGGCTGGGCGAGCGCGTTCCCTTGAGCCGCATTCCGCCCCTTAATGGCACAGTGGAGCTTGTGGCCAGCCACCAAGTCGGTGAGATCTCGGCCGCGCTGCGCTGGGCTGCGGCGCAAGACCGGCTGGCCATCGCCGACTATTCCGATGGGCGCATTCCCAAGTACGGCACACCCGGCTTCGCCGTGCTCGATCTGCGCGCCAGCGCCCGCATCGAGCAGGATCTCAGCATCGGCGTTGTCGTCGAGAACGTCTTCGACTCACCCTATCGCTATCATGGATCCAGCATCAATGGAGCGGGCCGCGGTGTGGTCTTCACTGCCCGGGTGCTGCGCTAGCGCAGCCAGGGGCAGTCGGGCTGCCTCGGGCCTCCTTTACGTCTACTTCACTTACCAGGAGCGATCATGAACCGAAGTCCTCGTCCAAGTGTCCGTTGCGGCTTGCTGCTGGCATCGGCTCTGTTCTCGCTGTCCGGCCTGCTCGGTTGCAGCAGTGGTGGTGCCAGCAGCGACGGAATGTGCACCGTCAAGCCCGACAGCGCGGCCGCCATGTGTCAGCCCTCAAGCGGCAATCCCAGCAGCTGCAGCTGCTCGAATGACGACTATGCGCCGCGCTTCAACCAATCGGCCAACGACACCTGGCCGGCCTGCGTGTCCGACAGTGGCGTGGTGCGCCTGATTGGGCCCAGCCTGCCGGCAGCGGCCAGCCGCTCTGTGGCCTTCGACAGCATCGCCGGCAAGCTGTGGCGACGGGCCACTGCGCCCACGCCCGCGGACTTCACCAGCGCCCGCGATGACTACTCGATCATGCAGGGCATCGGCTCGCGGGTCGCGCGACGACAGGACGTGCACTATCCCGAGCTGCCGGGAGACGACAAGTTCGCCTGCAGCGTGCCGGCGACCGCCGCCATGTACCCCGATCGTTGTTATTCCCCGGCCCGCTTGAAGCCGATCCTCGACGACGCCTTCGCCCTGGGCCAGGCGGGGACCAAGCCGCAGGTACAAGCCGCGCGAGTCGAGGCCGCGCTGCTGTGGTTCTTCTATCTATCGGTCAGCTCCGAGATCTGGACCTGCAGCTTCGACGATATCGAAGACTGCGATTCGGCCTGGGGCTACTTCGATGGAGCCCGCGAGCGCGGTCAGCCGATTGGCCTGGCCGCCTATTTCAAGTCGCTGCACCAAGAGACCTACGATCGCGGCTTTGACAGCATCCTCGCCGTGCGCTGCTGGCGCGATCTCGACTCCGCGATGCCGTCGGTGTGCAGCACGTTCTATGACCGCACCCAGGCCCAAGTCGACAAGGCACTGACCCGCGGCATGGCGCTGATCCTGCGCGACCGATTGGGGAAGCTCAGCAGCCTGTCGGGGGAAGCCCAGGAAGCGGCGCTGACCTTCATCCAGCTACTCGGCGGCTTCTTGGATCGGGCGGCGCGAGCGGTCGATCCAGGGCAGGCTGACATCCTCAAGACACAGACCTCCGCGACGACTGCGGCGGCGGTCAACGTGGCCAGCGCGCAGGCGGCGCTCGACGCGCTGTTCCCCTGCCCATAAACCGAGAGGCTTGGGAAGCCGCACTGGATGAGCCCGGCCGGCACCGTCCACAACAGCGCCGACGACAGCTACGCCAGCCTGGCCCTCTCCGATTCGGCCGAGACGGTCTCGTGCCGTGCGTCGCGCAGGCGCCCACTTCACTTGCGGTCAGCGTATCGGCGCGCTTCTTGGTCCGGCGCATGACCTCACCCACACGAGCCCGCCGCTGAAGCAGGGCCGGAAGAGGTGGTCCCCTGGTGGTCCCCTTTCTGCGTGTAGGTACCCGAGGGGGGGGCAGCAAGGCGGCCTAAACCCTGAATCGCGCAGCGATGGAAACACGCGAAATGATTAGGCTCTTTCGGGCGCTGGTTCTGCAGTCGTTGTCCAAGCCGTCGCAGCGCTCGGTGGTTGGGCTGACCAGGGCCTT
>DAORCZ010000375.1:0-7590 GCA_035345735.1 Pseudomonadota bacterium
GATCGAAGCCAAGTTGAACGCGGAGGGAGCCCTGCTCGAAGTGGAAGAAGTCATCGCGGAGAAGGATCTGCCCGAGCCGGTCCGCAAGAGCATCGCGGCCTCGCCACATGCCAAGTCGAAGATCAAAAAAATCGAGCGTGTCACGCACCTCGACAAGCCGGATCAGCCGATTTTTGAGATCAAGATCATGGAAGCGGGAAAGACGATCGAGCTGGTCTACGACTCGCTGGGAAAACCGGTCGCAAAAGGGTAAGGGACACCCGGCGCAAGACCTACTTCGTGAAAAGCGATTCGCAAACGAGGCCGGTTTGACAACGGCAGCCTTGCGGAACGCTACGCGGGACCCGTCTGGTTGATTGGGTTCGTCGGCCTGCCCGCCGACAGCGCTAACGAGATGCTGCGTTCTATGGTCGCTCTCTACGTGTCGTCCCCTCTTCCGGCGAGAGTACGCAGAATGAACGTTTCGCTCAGAGCGTTACAACCCTAACCCGCCCCTCCGGTGTCGCGCCCCCCCCTACGACTGTAGGTTATCGTCTGTATTAATTAACAGTCAGGACCGTACTATGGGGGGAACTGCTTTGACTGGAGGATAGTGACATCCCCCGAGCGGGTGACCTGCAGCAAGTGTTGATAAAAAATGGGCAGTTTGTAGGTGAAATTGTAGGTGGTGTATGCGACCACCTGATAGCCATCCGCGACCTCGTGTACGGCTCCGGCCGCTTTGTCTGTGCACGAAATCTCGAACGCGGGCCACATCGGGTCCTTCTGGGCCCACACCAAGAGCAGCGCTTCCTGCGGCGTGTCGATCGGCCCCAGGAACCCCTTCACGCCAAGAGCGTCGCCAATGAGTCCGACGCTGTCGCCTTGGGTGGTGACCAGATACGAGTGCATTTGGGCTCCAAGCTGCGCGTAAATCGAGCCGAAGCCGGTCGTGGGCTTCAGGGCCGCGACGTCGCTCTGGCACTTGACGCGATCCGTGGCGCTGGCGCAGGGAGTTCCCAGCGTCTCCACCGACACGGTTTCCCAGCCCAACAAAAAACCGTGGCTTTGGACATCCCGATGTTCCAGGGAATCGACGGTGCGTACCGGTGCTAGGCCCTGGATGCTCAGGGTCCGACGTCCGGAAACAAATCCGTCGGGAACACAGAGGGGGGAATCAAATGAATCAAACGTATCCACGGGTGGCACGGGCCGTACGAGATCAGGCGGATCGCTCTTCATGTCCATGGGCGGGGCGACGTCCTCGGAAACACAGCCCCCCATCCACACAGCGACGGCAATCAGAAATCTGCGCCCAGCCCCAAGCCGCAGACGATTCAAGTCTAAGCTCCGCATAAGTGCCTCCTTGTACGTTTTACAGGGCCGCGGATGTAGGGTTAGCGCAGCCCTAAAATTTAATTATAGGCCGTTGACGGACTGCGACACAGCGCCAAACGTTGTGTTGGCCCCGCCCTCCGCTTTTTCTTGCTCCGCTCGGCGCGGGCGTTGTACGTCGGGGCTGCTTGCGAGGAGTTCGCAAGAGCACTCATCGTCCCGTCGGAATGGAGGTCCAACCATGTCACTCAGCCTGCGTGTTCTCGGTTCGCTGGCGCTGTGCCTGACTCTCTGGCTCAGCGCGTCTACGGCTTCGGCCAAAAACTACACCCTGTGGATTCACGGACGGAACTCGGGAGGCGGCACGGTCGCCGGCACCTATTCCGACTTCCGCTACTGGGGTCCCAGCAGCGCCGCTGCCGGGGTCAACAAGATCGCCGTCAACTGGGACGGCGTCAGCAGCATCGCGACAACCAACGGTGCGATCCGCAACGCGCTGGACTGCTACTGCACCGGCCCGAACTTCTGCTACATCGCGGCGCACTCGGCGGGCGATGCGCAGATTGGCTATGCGCTGTCGCAGTATGGCGGCTCGACGCGCTACAAGAAGAACGCGGTGCCCAACTCGGCCGGCGTCTGCGGCAACAGCGATGGCACGACGCAGACCGGCTGGAACATCAAGTGGGTGGCGGTGGCCTCGGGAGCGGCCGGCGGCAGCGACCTAGCGGACCTCGGGTACTGGGCCAGCAGCGAGCCGCTGGTCAAGGATCTGGTGACGACGACGACGCGCGCCATGTACAACCACAACCAGACCTATGGTCGCTTGATCTATCGCTTCGCAGGCGCGGCGGGCACGCTGTACTCGTCGGTGCTTCCGGGTCAAGACGACGAGGTCGTGGCCTATCACAGCACCGGCGGCGTGTCAGGATCGGCCGGCGCCTCGTTCGGCAATCCGTCCGACTGGTTCAGCAATGATCTGACGCTGGGCACCGCGGCCTGCGAGGGCGGCGCGTCGAAGTGGAGCTACAACACCGTCTATCTGCGCGACGATGGCGAGGTCTACAACCACTACGCCGCAGGCAACTGGGCCGGCATCATCGGCCCGGTGCGCGCATACATGGCGAGCAACGCGCTTTAAGATGCACGCCGCCAAGCGCCCGACGCTGCGCCCGCTGATCCTCGGCCTTGTGGGGCTGGCCCTGCTGTTCCTGCTGTGGCGAGAACAGCGCCGCAGCGCAGCCCCTGACGCAACCGATTCCACGTCGGGGGCGCAGCCGAGCGGGGGATCTGCCGCGGGGCCACGCGGTCTTCCGGGCGCTCCCCTGGCCGGTGCAGGGACGGGGGGCGCGGGCCAGCTGGGGGCCGGCGGCGGAAGCGGTGCAAGCGATGAGTCGGCCGCCCAGCGCGCCGAGCGTCTGCGCATGGCCGAGGAGCGGCTTTCGACCTATCGCAAGTTCGCGCAGTATCCGCCGGGATCGCGCCCGGCGCGCGAGCATCCCGATCAGCTCTTTCCGACGGCGCCGGTGGTGCGTGGGACACCGCTTTCGCTGGGTGGTCGGCCGTCCGAGCACATCGTCCTTAAGCTGCGCCAGGATCGCCTGGTGGTCGTTGGCAGTGAGTCGATCGAGCTGGGCCTGCGCTGCGAAGACAGCCAAGCGCAGGCCCTGCCCTGCTCCGTCGAGAAAGCTGAGATCTCGGCCCTGCCGCTGTCGGCCCCGGCGGCCGGTGCCGCATCGCCGCGCAAGCCCGCGGGCCCGCGCCCCGTCGAGTTTGTCGAAGACTCGCGGAGTGAGCACCGGGGTGAGCTGATCGCGACGCTGCGTCCCGCCGATCTGGGCCTGGTCGACACCACCTGGCCGCTGCGCGTCGATGTGACCATCAAGGCGGGCCGCGATCCGATGGAACAAGGCGCCGCGCTGTTCGACTTCCTGTTCACGCCAGAGCCGCCCGCCGTATCGACCGGCGCAGTGCGCGAAGCCGTGGTCGCCGGCTCGCTCATGCTGAGCTATCCGCTGACCGTGCGGCGCGCGGGACGCTACCTGCTGCATGTGCGAGTCGACGACGCGAACGGCAAGCCGCTGGCGTATCTGGAGTCAAACTCGCTGCTGCAAGCCGGCCCGCAGCAGGTGCCATTTACAGTCTTTGGCAAGCTGATCCTCGACGAGAAGCCGGCCTTCCCGCTCAAGGTTCGCGACTTCGATGGCTACCTCCTCAAAGAAGACGTCGATCCCGACCGCGAGCAGATTCCGACCCGCGCCGGCTATCACCACACCACCCAGGTCTATTCGCTCAGCGCGTTTTCCGCCGCCGAGTGGCAGAGCGAAGAGAAGACCCGCCACGAGCGGGAATTCGAAAAGGACGTGGAGCAGGCGCGCTGAGATCGCACGCGGCGTGCCTTGTGCGGATTCCGGCCCCGAAACCAGCCCCAGGGTCGGCCGGGGCAGCTTGCGGCTATTGGCCTATCTTTCGAGATCTTGCACAACCGCGGATTGCCGATTCAGCGAAACAGACACAGCCATGTGACCATATCGATGATTCTTCTGGAGTGATGCAAAGCACACGGTTACAGTCGATAGACTAGCCGTGAATCCGCTCGTCCCTAAAAAATGCACATACCCTGGCGAGCAGGACTCGCCTACCCCGCCAGGGAGGCGATCCCGCAACACGCCGCTCGCTGCCACATCCAGCCAGCCGGCGAAGGTCTGGCTGAGCGTCGGTGGTCTCCTCGGGGGTCTCCTGCTCTGCCCGGCTGTGGCCCTCGGCTACGGCCAGCGGGCCGCGGTGGACCTAGAAGGACTGCGCGTCGCACCGGGCGATCAACACTTGGCAACGGTCGATCTGGCGCGCGTGGGCAAGCACGGGGCCTGGGTGCCGCAAGCCGTCCTGCACTATGCCGACCGACCTGTGGTGCTGTCGTGTGATGGCCGCTGTCCGGTTTTAGGAACGGTATCGCTGATCGAACATCGGCTGACCTTGGATGCGTCTGTGACGGTATCGCTGCGCGAGCGCGTGCAGCTAGGAATGTCGCTGCCCGTCGTTCTGTATCAGCAGAGCGACCGCGCGGTTCCGGATTTGTTGGCGAACGTCGATGGCAATCCGCCGGTGCCACAGGTGGCCGGCCTCAGCGATGCCAGCCTGCATGCCAAGGTTGCTTTTTTGCCCGCTACCTGGCGCTTCGGTGCGGGGCTGTGGACCGCGCTGTCGCTGCCAACCGGCAACGGCGATAGCTACATCGGCACGCGCCTGCCGGCGTTTACCGCCAGGCTGCTGGGACACGCGGCGGTCCAGTCGAGGATTACCGTGGCAGGGGGGCTGGGGGCGCGCTTCGCTGCCGAGGAGCAAATCCTGAACCTGCCCAGCGGTATTGCCCTGACCTACAACTTCGGAATGCAGGCCCAGCTCCTGGGACTCGCATCCGACGAAGTCCCGGTCTTCCTGCTGGCCGAGGTCTACGGCCAAGCCTATGTGCACAGCACGCGCGACACCGGGTTTCCGCTGGAATTTCTGTTTGCCGTGAAGAGTGAGCCGGCCGCCTTCAGCCTATTTGTCGGTGCCGGCGGAACGATCATCCCTGGGGCGGGATCTCCGGATGTTCGGGCCCTGATCGGCCTGGGATACCGCAGCAAGCGGTAGTTCCTAAGTCCTGGGATAAACGCCGGTACTGCGCACCAAAAAGGATATTCCCATGAACACTCCGTCTGTACGGTCTGTCCAGCAGCTCACAGCCCTGCGGTGCGGCCTGCTCTTGGCGTCTCTGCTGGCCTTGCTGCCGACGGAGGGCCGAGCCCTTACGCTCCGCATCCAGCGCGATGTGCGCGGCGACGTAGTGCTGATTGGCAATACCCTGGGTCATGACTGTCGCGCCATGGACAGTGCCGGACGGCCCCTGCCCAAGCCGGTGGTTGGTGCGGTGGGGGACTGCGGAGACGCGATGTCCGTAGCGGATAGCGCACCGGACGTACTGTGGCGGGCTGATTCGCCAGCCGGCGGCCAAGCCGAGGCTTCCTCGACAATCGGCCCAGACATCGCGCGCAGCACAGCCATCCTGCGGCTGCCGAGCGATGCCCAGGTGACCTACGCTCGACTGTACTGGGCCAACAACCTCGCCGAAGACGTCACCGTCGCGAGCAATTCGGTCTTGCTGGAGCGACCGGACAACAACGGATTTTCGCTGATGCTGAAGCCCGATCCGCTGAAGCGTGAGGTAGCAACCGCCCTTGGTGGTGGGGGTGGTCAGGTCTATCAGGCTACGGCGGATGTCACCGCACTGATTCAGAAGTATGGGGTGGGGGCCTATCGGCTGGGGCAGGTGGTACGCCGCGGCGTTCTCAACCGCGATGAAGATCTCCAGTTCGCCGGCTGGGCGATGGTGGTGATGTACGAGAGTCCGACCACGAACACCGTGCGCAACGTGGCCCTCTTCGATGGTCTGGACGTCATCGCGATTGGCCAGGGCTTCGGCGTGCAGGTGGGCGGCTTCAACATCCCAGCAACGCCAGCCCCCAACGGCAAGCTGGGAGTTGTGGCGTATGACGGAGACCCCGATAAGTCCGAGGCCCTCTTGCTGAATACCCAGCTGATCAGCGATGCCCAGAACCCGGCTGGCAACGTCTTTAACGGCAGCCGCAGCGAGCTTGGCATTCCGATCTCGGTGGTCGGGGATCTGCCTCAGCTGACCGGCACCCAAGGCAGCATGAGCGGTGTCGACTTGGATGTCTTCGATGTCTCGAAGGCGCTCACCGTTGGCGATCGAATGGCGAGCGTTGACGCACGCATCACGGACGATGCCTTCGCGATCGGCGTACTGTTCACCTCGCTTCTCCACCACCGCGCAGTCATCGATACCACGCTGCTCAGCAAGCCCAGCAGCGTGGGACCGGACGCGACCGTGACCTTCACCTCGATCACGCGCAACGTAGGGCAGGAAGAAGGGACGCAGCTAATCATTCGCCATCCCTTGCCCAAGGGGCTTTTGTATGTGCCGGGTACGCTGCGTTATGTCAGCGGTCCCGAGGCAGAGCAGAACGGCAACAAGACGGACGTGGCCGGCGACGACCAGGCAGAGGTCGTCACGGATACGATGACCGGCCAGCAAGTGCTGCTGCTGCGGATCGGCCGGGGGGCTACGGCTACTGCTGGCGGCACGCTAGGGCCCTCGGATGCGGCCGTCGTCGTGACCTATCAGCTTCGTACGGCAGCGGACGCAGCCGGGGACATCCCGACTGGGAGCACGACGCAGGTTGTCCCGATCAGCCGCCCCGCCTTGCCGCCCCTCAGCTTCCCTTCGGGCGATGGCATCCGCATCGGTGCCGAGACGGTCGTGCATGTGCCGACGGTTCGCAGCGACCTCCTGGTTCTGGTGCAAAAGACACCGATTCAGCCCGTCGAAGGCAGCCCGGTTAGCTATCACATCGACATAAAGAACTTCGGAAACAGCAGCGACCCCGGACCCCTCCGGGTCATGGTCAACATCCCGACCGGCTACACGCTGAACAGCACTCAGCCCGCGGCCGATACCACGCGCTGTAACGCGCTAGGCCAGACCCTAGTCTGCCTGCTACCGGTCGGCATCGAGCCGGGAGTCACCCTGCCGGTCGTCGATCTCGCGCTGACCCTCGTCGCCGTGTCCCAGACTGCTCCGGCGAGCGAAAACGAGCTCACTGTAGTCGTATGCTCCGACGGAGCGAGCGAGCAAAATCCCGCCGACAATACGTGGAACGGAATCCTCACCAACCTGCGGGCGCTCGGTGGGGCCTCGGACTGTGCGTACGGTCAGTCGGCTCGCCTGGGAACACCGCTGGCGCTAGGACTTGCGGTCTGGTTGCTGCTGGTGTTCCGACGGCGCCGCCCCAACAAGGCAGCCCCCTAGGGGCGCTTTTCTCCTTGATATCTGTTCATTTGAACAGTAGTTTCGCCGCGCTTCACTCACCTGCCGCGCGGCGGCGAATTCACAAAGGAGTCCATGATGAGCCTGACCTTCTACTATTCCCCGCAGTCGAGTGCCTCGCCGGTCCACTGGACACTGGAAGAGCTGGGGATTCCCTACGAAAAAGTGGTGGTCGACATTCGCAAGGGCGAGAACAAGACGCCCGAGTACCTGAAGATCAACCCCAACGGCGTGGTGCCGGCCCTGGTGCACGACGGCGTGGCGATCTTCGAGTCAGCGGCGATTCAGATCTATCTCGGCGAGACCTTTGGCGTCGAAAAAGGACTGTACCCGCCGCCCGGCCCGGCCCGCGGCGAGGTCATGAAGTGGATCGTCTGGACCAACGTCAC
>DAORCZ010000376.1:0-6308 GCA_035345735.1 Pseudomonadota bacterium
ACCGCACCCGGCTGGGCCGCTCCGCGCAAAAGTGCCGCGACGACGTGATAGTTGGTGAGCACCAGATCCGGTCCCACCAGAAAGCCGGTGCCGACGCTGCCGCCGCTCAGGGCTTCCGGTACCTCGATGCGGCAGACCTGCGACACGATGCTCTCCATGCGGCGCATCCAGGCCGGCACGTCGACGAAATCGCCGTCGCCCCCGCCCAGAATGGCCTCCAAGGCCTGCTGGTGCAGCAGCGAGGCCGAGGCCGAGATCGGCGGCCGATCCTGAAAGAAGGCCAAGAGCGCTGGGTTTTTCGGCTGACCGGCGATCGCGGCGCTGATCAGCTTAGGCGTCCAGCCCGCGGCGTTGGCGCGCTTGACGAGCTTGAAGGCCAAGTCTTCCAGATCCTCGCCCAAGGCCAGCTCATCCAGCTGCATCTCCAGCTGGTAGTCCAGCATCCGGCTGAGGCTGTTCTTGTTGGGATAGGCCTTCATCAGCGCCTTCACGAAGCGCTCAAG
Organism: Pseudomonadota bacterium; assembly: GCA_035345735.1. Classification (GTDB taxonomy): domain Bacteria; phylum Myxococcota_A; class Polyangia; order Palsa-1104; family JAEUJZ01; genus JAEUJZ01. The sequence continues at coordinate 504 of DAORCZ010000376.1, forward strand.
GCGAGCGCCGGTTAGCGTCGTGTCGTCGGGCGGCGGGGTCCCACCTCGGGGCAGCGGGGCCGACTCGGCACTGCTGCGAACCGACGTCGCTTCCGCAGCCCGCTGACCCATTGGGCTGGACGCGGTGGCCGGCGTTGCTTGCGCCTGCAAGAGCGCTTCCAGCTCCTCAGCCGGCACGCTCTCAAGGACTAAGTTTTCGACGGTGATGCGATCCATGCCCGAGCCAACGCGGCGACCGATGTTGGGCAGGTAATCCACCAGGAACGCCGAAAAATCCGCCATCAAGGGAAAGAGCTCTTTCATCTTCTGGCGCAGCTGCGGACGAGTAAGTGGCATCTGCGTAGTCTATAACGCCAGCTGTGCTCTCTGGATCAGGTGTTTTCTGACGAGCCGGTCGCACGCAGCTCGCCGACCCCGGGGCCGCCTGCGCAGCGTTGACAGCCCGCGGCGCATCCGCTCCTATGCCGCCATGCGCACCCTCCTTATCTGGACTGGTCTGATGCTTCTTCCCTCTCTGCTTTCGTGTGGCGAGCCGGGGCCTGCCGACGAGACCGACGAGGCCAGGCACACCACCGCGCTGTCCGACAGTCCGTCCCCGACCACCAGCCTACATGCCGCCTGCCCGACCGACATGGTGGCGGTAGCCGGCTTCTGCATGGATCGCTACGAGGCGCCCAACCAGCCCGGCGTCGCCCCCCTTGCCATGCAGACTGCCAAGGACGCCGCCGACTTCTGCGCCGCTCGCAAGAAGCGCATGTGCACCGAGGCCGAGTGGGTACGCGCCTGTCAGGGCCCGGCCAAGCTGCCCTATCCCTACGGCACAAGCTATCAACGCAGCCGCTGCAACGACGACAAGGTCTGGAAGGTGCCCAGCTGGTCGACGCTCGCCACCTGGCCCAGCGCCGCCGCCCAGGCCGAGGCCAAGCGCCTCTACCAGGCCGATCCCAGCGGTCGCCGCACCGGCTGCGTCTCAGCCGAAGGCGTCGTCGATCTCACCGGCAACGTCGCGGAGTGGGTGGTGCGTTCCTTCCCCAACGCCAAGAACTACGACCACGTCATGAAGGGCTGTTACTGGTCCGGCTGCTACGGCGGCTCGCCTCCTGGCTGCAGCTTCGTAAACCCCGCCCACCCCGGCTCCTTTCGCACCTACGAAGCTGGCTTCCGCTGCTGCCTCACGCCGAGCTAGGATTTATGAAGATAGATAAAATATCGGCATAATTAGAATATTTTGATAAATAATTTATGTTTCAATGACCCGTTTTGGGCTCTCGCGGGCCTCCGTCGTGCCGCACTGGCCGACATGGCCGGGCTCGCTTGACAGTCGCGCAGCGACGGAATAAGAGCGCCCCTGCAGCACACACGACCTGAACACGCTGCGAGAGGAACGCGACGATGATGACCGAGAGTGCAGAGAGCGAAGCGACCGGCAAGGCGGGGCTGAAAGTGGGCGCCGCGGCGCCTGAGTTTGAGCTACACGGCGACGACGGCAAGCTGCATCGCTTAAGCGAGTTTCGCGGCCGGACGGTGGTGCTGTACTTCTATCCCCGGGACAACACGCCGGGCTGCACGCAGGAGTCCTGCGACTTCCGCGATCACAGCGCCGCCTATGCCGAAAAGGGCGCCGTCGTCATCGGCATCAGCCCCGACAGCGTGGCCTCGCACCAGAAGTTCAAAGAGAAGTTCGCGCTGAACTTCCTGCTGCTCGCCGATCCCGGGGCGCAGGTGGCGGCGCGCTATGGCGCCTGGGGCGAGAAGAACATGTACGGCAAGAAGTCGATGGGCCTGATTCGATCGACGTTTGTTATCGGCGGCGATGGTCGTCTGACCGCGGTGTATCGCCAGGTCAAGGTCGCCGGCCACGTGCAAAAAGTCCTCGGCGGCCTCGCCGGCTAGGCGCGGCGCTCTGCTCTCGCCGCGTGTCTCACCGTCCATCGCGTAGCATGGGGACATGGACGAGCGGCACGAGAACGAGCAGTACTTTTTTGACGGCGCAACGCTCGATCACTTGAGCGCGTTCGTCAGCGGCTTCGAGCGCCCGTGCTGCATCTGTGCCCCGATGCTGGGACGGGCGCTGGCGCGGCGCGGCAAGGCGGTGCGCATCCTCGACATCGACGAGCGCTTCGCCGACACGCCCGGCTTTCGCAGCTGGGATCTGCACCGGCCGAAGTGGCTGGGCGAGAGCTACGACCTCATCGTCTGCGATCCGCCGTTCTTCAACATCTCGCTGTCGCGGCTGTTCGTGGCGCTGCGCACGCTGGCCCAGAATCGCTTTGATCAGCCGCTGCTCATCAGCTATCCCACGCGACGGGCCAGCAACCTGCTTGCGACCTTTCATCGCTTCGGCCTGCGCGCCACCGGCTACGCCCCGCACTACCTGACCGTGCAGGAGAGCGAGCGCAACGCCATCGAGTTCTACGGCAACCTACGCGAAGACCAGCACGCGGCCCTTTCTGGCCAGCCGCGCGGCTAGCTTGCGGCCAGCCGCCCGCCCGGCGTGCGTACCTGTTTGGCCTCGGGCCGAAAAATTTTTTCGATTGTCGTGATCCGTTTTGCCGCTCGCGGCACTTCCCGGTTGTCAGCGAGCAAAGACGGAGACAGACGATGCGCACCCAGACATGGTTTTCCACTGTGTTGGCCGGCCTGATGGCCGTAGGTGTCCTGGCGGGCGGCGAATCAACCGCTGCCGCGAAGAGCAAGCGAAGCAAGAAGACCGCCCACGCTACCGTCGCTGCCAACGACGATGGCGAGCGTAACGACAGCCCCGCCCAGAGCGACGGGAACACCAGTCGCAGCGAGCCAGCCAGCGATAGCAAGAGCGGCAGCAGCAGCAGCAGCGATGCCAGCAGCCCACCGGCCGCCCCGTCAGACAAGGTCGGCCGCTTCATGGCCAACTTCAAGATCGGTCCGGCGATCGGCGCCCACAATGCGGGCCACCAAGGCGCGATCGTGTTGGAAGCCGGCTGGTCCGTGCTGCCCAACAAGAACGCCTACCTGCTGTTTCCGCTGCAGTTTCAGTTCGCAGAAGGGGGCGGCGCCATCATCCTGCCCGTCGGATTTCAGTACGACATCGGCATCAAGCAGGTGCCTGGCCTGTATCTGTATCCGCGGCTGAGCCTGGGCTATGCCGCCTTCATCGCCAGTGCTCTGGGGCAAACGACGACCACCCACTTCGGGGTCCTCATGCCCGAGTTCGGCGCCAAGTACGTCTACAAGGGGCGCTACAACTTCGGCGGCGAGATCTTCAGCCTGCCGATCTACTTCGCCGAGGGTGGCGCGGCGGTGCAGTACCGCATCCTGCTGTCGGCCGGCATGAACTTCTAGCGCGATTTTTTCACCACAGGCGGCTCGTGGTCCGACGCCTTGCGGGGGAAAACCTGCGACCGCCACACGTCCATCAAAAGGAGAATTCACCATGGGAACGACGATTCGAATTGCAGTCCTGGGTCTTTCGCTGAGCGCTCTTCTGGGCAGTGTCGGTTGCGGTGCCGCGCCGTGTGGTCGCGCCTCCAAGTGCGCTGCCGATCCCAAGCCGACCGAGGCCGATGTCAAAGCCTGCCAAGAACAAGAAAAGACGAACGCCAGCGACCCCTGTAACGCGGCGGCCAAGGCGCTGGGCGACTGCGCCTACGCCAACACCGTGTGCGCCAAGGACAACACCACCGATGCGACGGCCAGCGCCGACAAGTACAACACCGCCTGCACCAGTCAGCAGGCCGCGCTAACCGCCTGCTGCGAGAAGAACACCAACTCCGCTTTGTGTGGCGGTACCTTCTAACCTGACGCCACGCCGATCGACGACGACACCGCAGGGCACGGGGGCAGCCGAAAATGGAGAAACTACGCGATCGCTTGGGCTCGGGCGCGCCGCGACTGGGCCAGCTGGCCGAGACCTGCGGACAGGTCGGCTTCGCCATCGCCGTGGGGGCCTACGTCGTCGATCTTCTGTACTCGGCGCGCACCGGCACTTCGCTGTGGGTGACTCCGTTTTCGCTGTTGGGTCTGTGGACGCTCGCCTTGGGGCTGGCCTGGCTGATGATCAAGCTGATCCAGTTTGGCCGGCGGCTGCAGGTGCCGACCGCTGACGAAGTGCTGGCTCGGGATGCGCGTCCGCCGGTGCTGTACCTGCGCTCGTTTCGCGACGATGACGCGACCCACGCGGTGTTCGAACGCTGGCTCTTGCGGGTGAACTATCGCAGCGAAGAAGAAGAGCTCGCCGCGACGTTTGCCGAAGTCGGCCCGCTGGTCGCGGTGGGGCGCCCCGGCGAAGTGCTGCCCCACCTGGGCGCAGCTCGCTTCTACTTTCGCGATGACGAGTGGAAGGATCGCGTCGCCGAGCTGATGGCCCAAGCCAGCGTCGTCGTGCTGCGGGTCGGAGGCAGCCGCGGCTTGATCTGGGAGCTTGAGCGCGCGCTCACTACCCTGCCGCCGCAGAAGCTGGTTCTGCTCATCGGACACAACGCCAACTGGCAGACCCTGCTCGCCGCCGCGCCGCCTGCCCTGGCCGAAAAGCTGCAGGCGCTGCAGCCGCAGGCCACGGGGTCTGGGGTTGGCTCGATGCGCGGCTTCATCGTCTTTGATGGCGCCTGCGAACCGCGCTATCTGCCGCTGCGTCGCCGCTTGCTGCGCTGGTCGCTCTTGCATCCCTATCTCTATGAGCTTCGGGTTGCCCTAAGGTCCTGCTTTTCCACCCTTGCTCTGCCGTGGAGCGAGCCGCCGTTCCCCATCAAGCAAGTGACGATCGCGCTGCTATTGGGAGGGCTTTCGATCCTGCTGCAGCTCAGCCGCTAGGCCGGCCGTCGCAGCAAACGCTTGCAGCTGCCGCAGCCGGGGAACCGCGACGGGGCCTTCCCGCTGAAAGCCCTGCATCGCCAAGCGCAAGAGCCGCACCTGTCGCACCCGATCGAGCGGCGCGCCACAGCGCGGCAGGGCCTGCGCCAGCCAGAGCTGCGCCTCGGCACTCTCCCCCGACAGATTGGCTTCGCCGTACAGCTCGACCGCTCGCTGCAAGAGCGCGCAGCCGGTCGCCGGATCATTGCGCAAAAGCGCCAGCTGACCCAGCCCCAGAAGCGGTGGGCCCAAGCTGCTGTGCTGTGCTCCTGCGCTGGCTTGGCGGGTCTCCAAGGCTTGCTGCCAGGCCGCCTTGGCCTCGGCGGATCGCCCGAGTCGCAGCAGCGCCCCCCCGATCAGCACCTGCGCATCGCTGCGATCCGGATGCTGCGGGCCCAGGACTTCGGTCTGCAGGCTCAGCGCCCGTTGCCCATCTGCCAGGCTATCGCTAAAGCGCTCGTCGTGCGCAGCGACCTGCGCCCGCAGCAACAGGGCCGCCGCGATACGCAGCTTGCTCCCCGGCGCGCGGGTCTGCAGGATGGTGAGCGCGCGATCGATCTGCTGCAGGGCCTCGGCAGGGCGCGCTTGCCGCAGGAGGATCTCGGCCAAGGTTCGCAGCGTCGCCGCGACGTCGGGGTGCTGACTCGACAGGGCACGCTCTTGGATCGAAAGCGCGCGACGAACCTGCTTTTCCGCGGTCGAAAGCTCGCCCAGATGCAGCAGCGTCAGGGCTAGGGCATTGAGGCTGCTCGCAACGATCGGATGATCGCGTCCGACGTTGCCTTCGCGGATCGAGAGCGCGCGTTCTTGCTCTGCGCGGGCCGCCTCGTAGCGACGCTGGCCGAAGTGGACTTGCGCCGCACTGCCCAAGATGCGCGCGTACTTCAAGTGGTCCTTGCCATATAGCGCTTCGACGGCCAGCAGCGCATGGTCAAAGTCCGCCAGCGCAGCCTGATGATCGCCCTGCGCGCTGCGCAA
>DAORCZ010000376.1:6408-7560 GCA_035345735.1 Pseudomonadota bacterium
AACAGCGCCTCGGCGATGAGCGGCTCATAGCCGATGACCTCGCTCTGCTGCACGATCTGCTGCGCTTGCGACAGGGCCTGGGGATAGCGTCCGGCGCGCTCTTCAACTTCCACGCGGCCAAGAGCAGCCCGCAGGGCGACAACCGCGGCGCGTGTATCCGCTCCCTCGGGGAGCTGCAGTCCAGCCCGCAGATCGGTGACATCCGCACAGCCCGACAGCGGCTCCAGCCCGATCACCACGTCCAGCGCATCTTCCGGCCGGCTCAGCTCGCGCAGCACCGTCACTGTGGCTTGCAGCTGTGCGCGCCGCTGATCCAGACAGCGCATGCGCAGATCGAACAGCTCATCGCTCTGCTCGCGCCGCTTGTGCGCGAAGCAAGCCTCACCGTACATCGCGCTCCAGCCCGTGGCATAGCGATCGAGGAGCGCCTCGCTGCGTCGCCACAGATCTTGCGCCGCCGGGCTCCCCGCCCCCTGCAGCAGCACGCGCAGCGCTGCATGTTCCGGTGCGCCCCAGACCTCGGCGATGCGCTGCGTTCCTTGCGCACAGCGATCGGGCTCTTTAGGCCGCCACGGCTGCCCCAGGATCAGCGACAGCGCCAGGACCGCCCCCATTCCCAGCAAGCGCTTGCCGCGACGGCGCCAGACCTGGCGATCCCGCCCCAGCTCCTCCAGCAGTTCGGCCATCGACGGAAATCGCGCTTCGGGCTGCTGCTGCAGGCCGCGCAGGACTACCCCATGCAGCCAGTCGGGAACGCGGGCTCGCGCGGCGCGACTGACCTCAAGGATCTCGCCCGACTGCATGGCGAAGAAGAGCTCTTCTGGGGTGCTGCCGGCGAAGGGACGACTGCCGTAGAGCGCCTCGAACAGAGCGACACAGAAGCCAAACTGGTCGCTGCGCGCGTCGGCCGATGGCGAGGCCGCGTACTGCTCGGGGGCCATATACAGTGGCGTACCCGCGACACCGACGCTGGACTGGCTCTGCGAGTCAGCTGGGATCGCGGACGACGACTCAGGACTGGCGGCGCTTGCTGATGGCAGACTGGCCGCCGCGCGACGGGCCAGCCCGAAATCGACGATGCGTACGCGCCCATCGTCGCCAATCATCACGTTTTCCGGTTTGAAGTCGCGATGCACCAACCCATGCTGATGC
>DAORCZ010000377.1:0-7560 GCA_035345735.1 Pseudomonadota bacterium
GCCGGAGCTGACCTCGATGGGTCGCCTCCTCGCCGACAAGAGCCGCGTCTACTACTACGGCCTGTCGAACGGCGGCACGCAGGGCCTGACGCTGCTCGCCATCAGCCCGCACCTTGGCCGGGCCGGCCTGGTCGTGCCGGGCGGCTTTTATTCGCAGATGCTGTGGCGCAGCAGCAACTTCCGCTCCTTCGCCGACCTGCTCGCCGCGAGCTACCCCGACCCCCTCGATCGCCAGCTGCTGTCTGCGCTGAACCAGGCGCTGTGGGATGGCAGCGATCCCGCGACCTATGCCAGCCACGTGCTGCGCGATCCCCTGCCCGGCTCCGGCGGCCCCAAGCGCGTGCTCTTGCAAGAAGGCATCGGCGACGCCCAGGTGCCGAACCTCGCCACCCGAGCCGTGGTGCGCAGCATGGGCCTGTCGCTGCTCGGCCTACCCAACGAGGCCGTCTTCGGGGTCGGCCAGGTCCTCATGAGCAGCGACTCCGCCTACGTGCAATACGACATCGGCCAGAACCCCCGCCCCGGCGACAGCAACGTCCCCCCCGAGCGCGACAACCCCGTGCACCGCAGCATCCCGCGCCTCGAAGCCGGAAAGAGTCAGCTCGACGCCTTCCTGCGCGAAGACGGCCGCGTCCTCGACACCTGCGCCCCCCGCGCCTGCAGCTTCCCGGTGCCGTAGAAGTTCCTCACAGCGCCTCTCTGCCCAGAAACCGGCAGGCTGGGGCCCCAGCCTTGCGACAACTCCGCGCTCAATTCAGCCTCAGCCCAGCTTGCCCGCTTCCGCCGTTCGCTACGGCGCCCCGCCCGCAATCCAACTCCGGATGACCTCCAGCTCGCTAGCACTCGGCGCCGACCCCGCTTGCGGCATGCGGTTCTTGCAGCCCGCGCAGTCGATGCCCGAAAAGTCGCCGGTCAGCTTGCGCCACAGCCAGCTCTGTTCGGGCGAGCCCGGCTCGACGAGACGCATCCCCACCTCGCGCGAGGGCTGACTCACCAGGCCCTGCCGCACCGCGTACGCCGACAGCCCCACGCCGGCCAGCACCAGCCCAGCGCTGCGCGTCCCCGGTGAGTGACAGCCGCGGCAGTAGGTCAGCAGGATCGGCTGAACTTTGGTGGCAAACTCGCCAGTCTCCGGCGCCCCAGGGGGCGGCGCTTCCGGCAGGTAGTTGTCATTGAGCTCGTGCATGCCCTCGCACTGCTCTTTCATCTGCTGCTGCAGCGTCGGGTCGTCGTCCCCCAGGCCGCGCGCAGCGCGAAAGCGAGTCCATACATCGTCAATCCAGCCATGCAGTCTCCAGAAGCTAACCAGGTATGTGTTGAAGCGATTATCTAGCAAACTATACGGCGAATTCGGCACGGCAAACTGGGCATGCAGCGAGATATGCGCTCCGCCCTCGGGACGCACTCCAGGAATCCCCATCATCCCGGTAATTAATGCGTTGTACTGTAACCACAGACCAAAGTCGTCATCGTCCTTGAACGCGGCAATGTGTTCTTCAATCCGCTCTAACAGCGCAAGCTCCTGAAGCTGGGTATCGTTCCAGGTAATCGTCTTCCAGGGCAGCGGGTTTTCGGAATCCGCGGTTGTCAGCGGGACGTGGGAAAATCCGCGAATCGTCGGGAAGCTGGTGGGGAATGACTGTTTCAGCGCCTGTACCATATGACGGTGCATCGCCAAGAAGGCGTAGCCATCACCTGCCTGGCCCTCCTGTACAGACGCACAGCTGAGGCCGCGCAGCCGCAGATCGGTTTCGTTGGCGACCGGCCCACAGCGGCGCACGCGATGCCAGTTGCCATGCTGCGAAGCCCAGTTGCGTTCGTCCAGCCAGTCCTTCATCGCCATCGGGATCTGCAGGTCATACTGTCCGGGCCCCACCGCGAGCTGCACCGGCTCACCAACCATCGCACCATCGCGCGAGTCTTTGGCCAGCGGGTATTGACACTCGTGATGCCCACGATGAGCCGACCCGTCGCAGGCCGCCAACGCTGCCATCAGTAGCAGACTCGCGATCCGGGTACTTTGATGAAGAATGGGTGTGTCGTTACGCGCCATGATGTCTCCTCTGTAGCGGAGACTATCCAATTTTGGCGGATATTGACCAGCTATGTCGAAGATAGGGGACACGCGGATGGGCTGTGCCGCAGGCAGCCCCCCAGGGAGTCCTGCCCCCCCCTTGAGACAAGAACCTGCGCAACCCGCCCAGCGCTACCCCGCTAATTCGCCGGTTCGATGCTGAGCCAGTTCAGCATGGTGTATTCGTTCTGCTGACCGGCTTCGAGGGTGAGATTTCCGTCATTTACAGTCACGATGATGGAATCTGCGCGATACGGCATCTGCGGCGTGGTGCCGACCGAGTCATAGAGTGGCATTCCTTCGACAATCACCCGGTGTTTGGCGTAGGTCTTGCCGTCCCATCCAATCGACACAGTCACCTTGTATTTGCCGTTTTCGATATCCCAATTAAAGGTATCGGTGCGGCCGTAGTCATTGTAAATAACGCTGCGCTGCAGCGGATTCGGGCCGGTGGCGAGGTAGGTCGTCTTCATGATCGTGGCGTTGCCGATGTACGGGCCGACCCAGCCGTAGCCGCGCCCGGCGTTGTAGCCGTCCCAGCCGACCTTCAGCCATTCGTGGCCATCGACCGACAGTGGGCTCTGGGTGGGCTCGCCGGCGGGGTCCTGGAAGTTGATGTAGTAGGCGGCGCGGGGGTGGGCTCCGGGGGGCTTGGAGTCGAGGACCGGCCAGCCGTTGACCTTGCCTTCGATCTTGAGGCCCAGCTGATCGCGCAGGTGCTGCAGCGCGCCGGCATCGCGAGTAAACGAGGTCACCGATGACACCGCCGAGGCGACGCTGACATCGACGGCCGCGGGGTTGTCGACGGTCTTGGGCGCCGCGCCCGCGTTGGCGAGGAGCAGGTACTCGTAGTCCTCGACGCCCTCGCGCAGAAGCTCCCAGCGGATGCTCGACACCAGCTTGCCGCCGACCGGCGGATACAGCAGGAAGCCGTCGCCGTTCTGCGCCGTGCCCATCGGCCGCGGGTTGGTGTAGGGATCAGCGCCCCAGCCAGTGACCGAGTAGTAGGCGAAGCCGCGCACACGATGCTTCCAGGCGGCCCAGTGACCGATGCGCGATTCCAGCCCGGGGTGGTCGATGGTGATGGGGTTGAAGTGCGGCGGCGCGTCACCGTAAAGGAAGTACCACCACACGGTTTCGCCGAGCGCCTGGCGGCCCTTGGCGTAGTCGGGCTTATAGGCCGAAAGGTCGGCCCACCACAGGTCATAGGACTTGCCCATGGCCATCGGGTTCTCGGCGATCTCGGGCTTGGGCTCTTCGCTGATCGCGATGCGCAGGTTCGGCGCGGCGGTCTTGCTGAGGTTCGCCAGGTAGGCGGCGAGGTCGGCGTCGGCCTGGTTCTGCGGCTCGTTCTGGACGTAGTAGTAGCCTTTGCCCTGATAGCTGTGCGCGACGAGGTAGCTGTTGATCGCAGCCAATAGCTGCGACCACTTGGCGTTGTAGGCGGCGGTGCCGTAGTGGTCGGTGCCGCGCGCGACGCCGCAGAAGGTGGCGGGACGCGGCGTGCTGTTGTCGACGAACCCCATGATCTGGAACGACTGAAAGCCGATGCCGTTCCAGCCCGTGCCGTCGATGTACTTGGGCCCAAGCTGCGAAAAATCGTAGGGGTCGCTGGTCTTTTCGACGAACTGGCCGGTGTTGCAGTCGTAGGTGATGCCGCCGTTGTAGTTCAGGCCGGCCGGCCAGCCGACGCTGCTTGGGATCAGGCGGTGCTCGAAGAAGAAGTTCTTCAGGCTCTCGACGGCGGCCAGGCTGGCGCTGCCCCCTAAGGCCTGGAAGCTGCTGTTCCAGTTGCCGTCAAAGCCGATGCGACCGGGCAGCGCGAAGTCAAAGACGTGCAGGCGCACCGGCACATCCTGCGTCGCGGCGCCGTAGCGGATAGAGAGCGTCGCGGTGTAGTCGCCGGCGGCGGCTCCCGGCGGAACGTAGACGGTCAGCCAGAACGGCTGGTTCTGCGCCGCGGGCAAGGTCTCGCTTGCGCCAAGCGTCGTCGGTTCAAGCGGATCAGGCAGGTAGCTGCTCTTGATCGACGACGAGTCCGAGGGCTGGCTGATGCGTACGTAGCCGACGCGGTGGACATCGACGCGGGTAATCGGCGTGCCGCCCCCCGGGCCAGTGAACGGACTTAGCGACAGCGTGGCACTGCCCGCAGCGTCGGAGCGCAGGACGATCTGCACCGGCTCGAACTCATTCTTAGCGGCGTAGAGCTGCAGCGCTTGGCCCGGCTGCGTCGGTGGAGCCGCCTCGCGCAGCACCTTTTCCATGGTCGGCGTGGTCCACACCGCAAGCCCGGCCGGCGCCGGCAGGGCGAAGGTCATCGGCCCGGTCGGCGTGCAGTCGCTACACACCATCATGTCGGTGGCACCGCCGCCACACGACAGCGCAAACAGACCCAGGGCGCTGCCCAGCACTGCGACCTTTAAGCCCTGCCGAATCCGGATGCCCCACGTCGACGACGCACGATAACTAAGATAGTTGGCCATCGCTTCCCCCCAGCGCGGATAGGCGCTAGGCGTGATTGTCCGTCAAAATCCCCAGCCTGCGCTGGCCTCTGTGCGGGGCTTCCCTGACGGCTCGCAACGAGCCGCCGAGAGGACCCGCGAAACGGTACACTGTCGCGGACATGCTCGACCACGTTGTCTTTGCGGGGGCTGGCCGGACGATCGAGTCGATCCTCGATCGCGTCGTCCATCTGGCGCCGGTCCTCATCCTGGATACCTCGCAGAGCGCGCTGGATGAGCTGATCTTGCCGGCGGTCCCGAGCGCGGCCCCGACATCGCCGCTGGCGTCGACGACCCTGGCAGTGCACAAGGTCACAAAACGTCTGTGCGACGCCACGTCGCGCTTTGTCTTGGAAGAAGCGCGCGGTGAGTCGAACCACGCCGTCGCGCTGGTTGCCGCAACCGGGGACGACCGCCGCAATCTGGAGATCTGTCGCCTGGCGCGTGAGCTGCAGTTTGTGCCGGTCGTCGGCATCGTCATCGATCCGGCGCAGGCCCCGGCCTACGAGGCGCTGGGGGCCCGCGCCATCGTGCGCGCCCAGATCCTGGGGAACGTCGTCGAGCAGGCGCTGCGCTATGACGGCATGGTCATCGCGTCCAGCGTGGGTCAGGGGCGCGGCGAGATCATCGAGTTCGTGGTGCTGCCGAGCTCTCCCGCGATTGGTGTGCCGCTGTCGCAGCAACAGGCCAGCGGCTGGCGCATCGCGGCGATCTATCGCGGCGGGGATCTGGTCATCCCGACCGGCGAGACGGCGATTCAGGCGGAAGACCGCATCCTGCTGATCGGCGATCCGACGATCCTGACCCAGGTGGCCGAGCAGATCCGCGTCGGGGTGCCGCAGTTTCCCCTGCGCCACGGCAAGAGCATCGTGCTGTACCGGCCCGGCCTCAGCCGCGACGCCGCGCAGACCGCCGAGGTCGAGCGCGAGGCCGAATTCCTGACGCGCCGCACCCGTGCGCAATCGCTGGTGCGACTGTTTGCCGGTGCCCAGGCCGAAAAGACCGTCGTCGAGAGCAGTGGCAGCGACAGCTCAACGGAGTCGCCGCGCACGCGCAGCAAGACCTTCGAGACGCTGCCGCTCGACGGGACAGGCTTTGCGGCGCACGTCGCCCAGTTTCGTCAGCTGCGTCCCGGCCTGCTGATCACCGAAAAGCGCCGACGCAGCCTGTGGTCGCGGATCTTGGGCCGCGGCGGCTGGCCAGCCACGCTGTGCAACACCCTGCCCTGCCCGGTGCTGTTCGCGTCGGGACGAGTCAGCTATTCGCGCGTCGTGCTGCCGCTTCTGCCCGGCATCACCGATCTGCGCCTGGCCGATGCGGCGATCGATCTGGCGCGCATGCTGGAGCTATCGCTGTGCACCGTGCGCGTGCTCCTGCCTGAGTTTCTGGAAGCCCGCGACGCCGACACCGATGCCGTGGCCAGCGAGATCGGTCGCCGCAGTCGCCTGTATGGCCTGCGCAGCGAGGAGATCACCCTCGAAGGCAACCCGGTCCGCGAGCTGATTCGCCTAGCGCAGCCGAGCGATCTTTTGGTGCTGGCGCGTCGGCGAACGGGGCGAGATAGCTTCGCCTCGGTCGATGTCGCGCTGCGTCTGCTTTCCGCGGGGGGCTCGTGCCTGGTCTACACCCAGTCGTCGAGCAGCCCGGCCCTGCCGGGGGGAAGGACCTGATGCCGCCCGGCGAGCACCTGCTGCGATCGCTCCTGATCCTGCTTTCGATCGCGGTCTTGGGGCCGATGATCGCGGTGCGGATCCGCGTCCCGACCGCGGTGGTGCTGATCCTCGCGGGGCTGGGCATCGGTCCGGCGGGGCTGGGGATCCTGCGCGACACGCCGACGATCAGCTTTCTGTCGCACTTCGGCTTCCTGGTCCTGATGTTCATGGCCGGGCTGGAGATCGACTTCACGACGATCCGCGCCGCCGGCCCGCGCTCGCTGGGCGTGCCGAGCCTGGTGGTGGTGGGCATTGCCATCTGCACGTTGCTGTCGGCGCGACTGCTGGGCCTGGGGCCCGTGCAAGCGCTGGCCGTTTCGGCCATGTCGGTGGGCCTGCCGCTAGCGACGCTGAAAGAGACCGGCCACGCCGCGACGCCGCTGGGTCGGCACATCATGCTGACCGCTTCGCTGGGCGAATTCGCCGTCATCCTGGCCATCACCGGCGTCGAGCTTGCCGAGGACGGGGCGGCCAGCCTGCACACCCTCTTACGCATCGCCAAGATTGGCGGGCTGTTCACGCTGTGTGCGCTGGCGCTGCGCTTTGCACGCGCGCTGGTGTGGTGGTATCCGCAGCGCTTTCGTCGCCTCATCGACCATCACGACGTCGCCGAGCTAGGCGTGCGCGTCGGCCTGTTTATCATGCTGGCCTTCGTCGCAATTTCGTCGCTGGCCGGGGTCGAATCGATCTTGGGGGCGTTCCTGGGCGGCATCCTTTTGAGCTTCGTGCTGCGCCAAAAAGACGTGCTGGAAGGCAAGATCGCAGCGCTCGGCAACGGCCTGTTTATCCCCATCTTCTTCATCGTCGTCGGGGTGCGCTTTGACGCCTCGGCGCTGGATCGCGGGACGGCGAAACAGGCGGTGCTGCTGGCCCTGGTCGTCGCGGTCTGCAAGATGCTGCCCGCCCTGCTGGTGGCACCGCGCGGCATGTCGCTGCGGGGTCGCTTGGCAACCGGCTGCCTGCTGTCGGCACCGCTGACGCTGATTGTCGCCATCGCCGCCATCGGCCGCTCGCTGGGCCTGATCGGCGCCCCACAGCAGGCCAGCTTGGTCTTGCTGGCGATCCTCTTGTCGGTCGGTTTCCCGGTGCTGTTTCGCCTGAGCGCGCCGCGCGCCGAATAGACCCGATGGCTAGCGAGTGCCCGCCGGCCCAGAGGTCGGCGTCGACGTCGGTGCTGTGGTGGGGGCCACTGCGGTCGTGGTGGGGGCAGGCGTGGGCGGCAGCATGGCCTGGATGCGGCGCAGGGCGGCGCGACGCAGCGTGTCTTCCAGGC
>DAORCZ010000378.1:0-7543 GCA_035345735.1 Pseudomonadota bacterium
TGCACTACCTCGGCGAGCTGCCGATCTATTCGTCGATCTATGCCGCGACCGAGGCGGTGCTCGGCATCGGCGTTGCCCTCGACGCGGGGCGCTATGCGCTGATCCCGGGCCAAGCGCACTACGAGTTCATCCCCGAAGGCCACATCGACGAAGCCCAGCCGAACACCTGGCAGCTCGATGAGCTGCAGATCGGCCACCGCTACGAGCTGGTCTTGACGACCTGGAGTGGCCTTTATCGCTACCGCCTCGGCGACATCATCGAGGTCATCGATCGCTACCGCCGTACGCCACTGGTCGAGTTCCGCCACCGGCGCGGCGCGCTGCTCAACATCTGCGGCGAAAAGACCACCGAGCGCGGCGCTTACACCGCGCTCCTGCGCTCGACCGGCATGTCGGGGCTGCAACTCGCTGACTTCACGACCCGCATTGATACCGATAGCCTTCCCCAGCGCTACGTTTTCTACTTAGAGCTTGGCTCCAACGAGCAGCCGGCGGATGTACCGGCCCTTGTAAGTAAACTCGCTGACTTGATCGACAGCGGGCTGGGACAGGGCAACTCGCTCTACGATCTCTCACGGCAGTCGCAGCGCATTGGCGCCGCCGCGGTCCGTCTGGTCCGCAGCGGTACCTTCCGGCGCCTGCGCGATATCTTCGTCATGCGCGGCGCCTCAGCGACGCAGGTCAAGGTGCCGCGCGTGCTCGGCGACCCCGACATGATCGCCATTCTCGAAGAGAACCTGCTCTAGCCGGGGCTCGTGCCGGGGAGCCCGCCCTGGCCCGCGGCCTACCCTTTGCTCCGACGGTGATGGCGACGGCCGCTCTTGCCTCCGTCGGCCCCGCCATCGTCCGTGCCGCTGCCCTTGCCCGCGCCCTTGCCACCGGCTCGGGTGAGTTCGATCTTGGTGATCTCATCGCTGTCGCCGGCCTTGGCAACGCCGACCTTCAGCACCTTCTTCGAGATCCCGGCGTCGGTCAGGAGCTTCTGCAGCGCCGAAGCCCGCTTCTTGGCCAGCCCCTTGGCCGCGCGCTTGTCGCCGCTGGCGCTGACTTCGATAACCACGCTGGTCAGGGTCTTGTCATCGCGGATCGCCTTGGCCACCGCCGCCAGTCCAGCCCGCGAGCCGCTATCGATGGTCACCGAGTCCTGCATGAAGCGAATCGGCCGCCCCAGCTTGATGCGGTCCTCGGCCATCTCCATGAGCGGGCAGCCCTCGTCTTCTTTGCTACCCGCCGCCTTCGGGCACTTGTCCAGGCGATCGACGATGCCGTCGCGATCCTCATCGCGATCGGGACAGCCCTTGTTGTCCGCCAGACCTGGCTCGATGGGACACTGATCGTCGCGATCGAGGATGCCGTCCTTGTCGGTATCGGTGGTATCGGGACAGCCTCCCTTTTCGCGGACACCGGCGACCTTGGGACACTGATCCTGCTTGTCGGCAATTCCATCTTTGTCCTGATCCGGACAGCCTCCCGCTTCGGCGGGACCAGCCTCACGCGGGCAGGCATCGGCGCGACCCAGGACGCCATCGCCATCCGGATCATCGTTGCTCGGCGCGCTGACGGGTGGCGGAGTCGGGGCTTCCGGCTTGCTGGGGGCTGGGCTTGTGGGCTCCTCTGCGCCAGCAGGGGTCGTGGGCTCTTCGGGTGGCGGCGTGACAACGCGCGGCGCGGCGCGACGTCCCATGGGAATGAAGGCGACGCTGCCCAGCACGCGGAAGTTGGGCCAGCCCACGGCGCTGACGAAGTCACCACCCCCACCGACGGTAACCTCGATGCCTTTTTTGTGGCGATAGCGCAGGCCCAGCAGGCCTTCGAGCGGGGTGTAAAACGGCCCGCCCTCGATCCGCGAGGGGCTGAAGGCCCCAGCAATTTCGGCCAGCGCGGTCAGCCCCTTGGGCAGCGGCACGCCTAGACCCAGGCCGTAGCGCAGCTGATCGCTGACGCGCACCAAGCCGTAGTCGACGTTGCGATTGGCGGTGCGAATCAGATAGCCGACGTTGAACGCGACGAAGGCCTGGCTGTCGAAGCGATAGTCGATGACCAGGCGCGGCAGGATGGTCACCGCCCCTTCGCCGCGAAACGACTGCGTAGAGCCGCTGGGAAACGAAAACTCGGGAGAGAGGGCGACGCCAAAACCGCCGTTGCGGTTATCCGCAGCCTGCAGCTTGATCATCGCCCGCACATCGCCCAGGCCGGCAATCGTCGGCGACAGTGGCACATCGGTCTGCGGCGTGCGGGCATCGAAGGCCTGGAACATCACCACCGGCACATCAACATGGAGCGCCAAGAACGAGGCCAAGCTGATGCCGGGCATGACGTGCGCTGTCACCATGCCGCTCACTGTGTTGGCGTAGTTCTGTCCCGTCGCCGTGTCGTACAGACGCAGCGGACGATTGGCGTACTCAAACAGCACCCCACCGTACGGCATGATCGACCGCGGCACCGACGATCCCTGCACCGTAAACACGCTGCCCGGACCAAAGTCCGGACGGAAGGTCTGCGCGTTAAACGGCGGGTTGCTCTGCGCCCAGGCCGCACTCGGCAACAGCAAAGCGGCGAGCATCAAGAGGTGACGACCCGAGCGGAAGGTCGGCAGCGGTAACGGCATCGGCTTAGCGCGCTCGGCGTCGCGAGGCGCCCGGCGGCGGGCAAAAAAAAGCAGCGAGAGCACGACGCCCAAGAGCGCAAGGAGCGGCGCGCCCGAGCGACTGGCCGTCGCATCTGGACTGCCCGCGCTGCAGCCACCGGCAAACTGCAGATCCGGTCGCGTGATGCAGCCCCCACGCGCCGTGTCGCAGATCTGCCCGTCGAGACACTGCAGATCCGAGGTACACGGCCCGCAGGTCCCCCCGTTGCAGATGGGCTTATCCGCCGAGCAAGGCGTGCAGCTGGCGCCGCAGTGGCGCGAGTTATTGCAGGCCTGACAGATGCCGGCCCCGCAGTACTCGCCCCCGTTGGTGCAGTCGGTGTCAGCGGCGCACTCGCTGCATGCGCTGGTGCCGGCGACCGCGGAAAACAGGCTGGTCTGCTCAATCAGCTGGAACGAGGCCGGGAACGGCGTCGTGCTGGCGCTCACTTCCAGATCAGCCTGTGGCGAGCGGGCCACCATCAGCACGGCCTGCGAGCGATTCTGGTAGTAGGTCAGCTCGACGCTGTACAGACCCGGCGTCGAGAACTGCACCTGCCGGCTGTAGCGCAGACTGACGTCGTTGGTGGTCGACTGGCTGATCGGAGTGCCGCCGATGAGCAAGCTGAAACCATCATCAGCCTGCACGCCAAAGGTGTAGATGCCGGCCTTGGCGATGTTCATGTAGCCGCGCAGGCGCATCGCTACGTTCTGCCCATCGCTCGGCTTCTGTGCACTGGCCACCGGGCTAAACGGCAGCGGCTCGGGGTTTGGCAGATCGCTGCGGGCGTTGTCGACGTTGTTGATGAAGTTCAGATAGGCAAGTCGCGTCGTCAGCCGATCGTCGATGTTGGTCATGCCAGCGCTCGGCGACAGATAGGCGCGGGCAGCATCGACGCTGGTCAAGGCATTGCTCATCGTCAAGTGCACGGCATTCGCACACAGACCACTGCCGACATCGCGCCGCGGAATCGCCACCGCGCTCTGGCTGGGAATCGCGACCGGGGCTGCGAGGCCAGGCGCCGCCCAGAGCGCCAGAAGAACCGATGGCAGACCTACGCGAAGAGAACAAAGCATGGATAGCTCCCGGCGCTGCGGTGCGGCTACAGCGAGTTGTTCAGATAGATCGTCATCGAGCCGGGCGAGGTCGTGGCTCGCGCCGCGTCGAACTGATTCACCACGCCGATGTCCATGCGCCCATCGCGGTTGAAGTCATTGGCGTAGACGCCCCAGGGACCGGTCAGCGAGATGAAGTCCTGGCGCACGCCGAACGTGCCGTCGCCATTGCCCAAGAGCACGTTGATGTAGTTGGTGCCGTTGCTGGCCACCGCGACATCCAGCCGGCCATCGCCGTTGAAGTCAGCGAGCGCCAAGCCGCGCGGATCGGTGCCGACCAGGATCGGCGCACTCGGCGCCTGGAACGTGGCGTTGACCGTGCCGTTGCCCAGAAAGACACGCAGGCTGTTGGTCGCCTGATCACTGACCACCGCGTCGATCTTGCCGTCGTTGTTCAGGTCACCTAGCTCGAACCACTGCGGGTTCTGGTTGAGAGTATTGGTGCCGTAGTTCAACGGGTTCGCATTGCTAAAGAAGGGCGCCGCCGTCGTTGCAGTGCCAAAGTACACGGCCAGCGTGGCGCCGTTGTTGTTCGACATCAGCGCGACCAGATCGGTCTTCTTGTCGCCATCGATGTCGGCAATCTGACAGCGCGTCGGCTGGCCGCCTGGCGTCAGGGGATTGGCCTGCTGGCCGGCCGAATACAGGTTGGTGACCTGGTTGGTGTTCAGGAACAGACCAATGTTGCTGGCGCCGGTGTTGCAAGCGATGACGTCGGGCAGCGTATCGTTGTTGATATCGGCGGCCAGCGTCACCGCCACCGCTCCCGTCGACGTGCCCGTCGAGACGGTGTTCAGGGCGTTGAGCAGGCCCGTGCCATTGCCCAGGTAGTAGTGGAAGACGTTGCTAAACGGCACCAGCATGTCCAGGTTGCCGTCCTTGTTGATGTCGACCAGCTGCACCGTCTGGTTGGCGTTGTTCGTCGTGCCCTGGGTGGTAAACGTCGCGGTCGGGGTCAGCGGAGTCATGCCACCGTTCGGGGTGCCCAGGTAGATGGTGTAGCTCGTCGAGTTCTGATGCGTGATCACGGCATCGGTGATCTTGTCGCCGTTGAGATCGCCGTAGGCGATGCCGCGCGGCTGGTTGGCCAGCGTCGAGTACACGCTCTGAGCAAAGTTCAGCTGGGCGGCAAAGAACGAGAACGCGGTCGGCGAGCTCGCCATCGTGTTGTCGTTGCTTGCCGAAAGTCCGCTGCCGTTGACCGCCGTGATCTTGGCGGGACCGATACCCAGTCGCGGCGGCGCCACCAGCGTGGCCTGCGTCGCTGTGACCGACATCACATTGGTGATCTGGCCATTGATAAAAAATTGTGTGCTGGCATAGAACGGTCCGCCGGTGACGGTGATGATGCCGCCGCCGGCGGTCGATAGCGTCTTGGGAGCGACCGTGGCGATGCTCGGTGCCATCGGCACAAAGCCCCCAACCATGATCCCCGCCAGGTCGGGGGGACCGTCGTTGTTGTTCGTCTGTGAAGGATCCGAGAGCCCGCGCGGACTTTCAGAACACGACAGGAGAGCCAGAGTACTGAACATAATAAGACGTTTCATTTGTAATTCTCCTTACGATTCTTTAATCATCACAACAAACCAGACTGAACCAAGTCAATACGTTGGGAACCACAGCCATGTTCGCGTGGCCCTCCTGTAGTTTCTGCCCCTCCCCCGACCGCCACCCAACGCGACAGGGGCGAGCCCGGCGACGGCGTACTGCCCAATGCCGGCGACATGCCGGCTGAGCGCAATTCCTGCGACCTAGTCAGCCTCGGACGCAGCTTCCGCGCGCACCGGAGGCGGCTCTGTGGGGGAAAACGCTGGCCCAAACATTGCAATCCATATTTGAAATGCGAATTACAAGTTTCACATGTGCCATTGGCCTAGTTTCTCTTACGATGGCTCCCGTAACCGCTTGGGCCGAACATCCAATCTCTCTATGGCTGCGGGCCCCGGGAGTCTACGGACAGGCTGGCTCCGAGCCCGCCAAGCTGAGCCCCAAGACGGTCGATCTGGACACGCTGCCGCAGACCGAAGGCGCGCGGGTCGATGTGCAGTACGGCAACAACGCCTACTACCGCGGTGTCGCACTCGCCGACGTGATTCAAAAGTACGCGCCGCCCATGGGAGCCGACCTGGCGCTTCTGCACTTTCATAACGGCATGGTCGTGCCGCTGCCGTTCCGCGAAGCGCGGACGATGGCGCGCTTGGCGCCGCTTGTCGCGGTGTCGCGCAAGAGTCGCGAGGATGCGCCGTACGTCGCCGAGTTTCCGCCGATCAACAAGTCGGTCGACGGCTTCGCTGACATTCGCCAGGTCAGCTTCGCCGGCAACAAGCTGGTGGTGGGCGATCGCTGGCATCCCGACTTGAAAGAGGGGGCCAGCGCGAACTTTTCGCCGTGGACCAGCACCGGCTCGCTGACCGGCATCGAGTTCGTCGAGGGCAGCGCCTACTATCGCCAGTTCGTGCCCAGCCCCGAGCATCGACCGGGGCTTATCGTCTTTCAGCAGACCTGCCAGTTCTGTCACGGGGTTCGCAAAGTGGGCGCCAGCTACGGCTGGGACTACGCCAGCCCACTGCCGCTGCACACCTATCGCAGCGACGCGAGCAAGCTCTACATGCACATCGCCTTCCGCGTGGAATACAAGCAGACCTGGCAGATGATGCCGGCCCTCAAGCACGTCACCGAGGCCGAGGCCGGGCTGCTCTGGCAGTGGATGCGGGCGGTATCGAGCGCGCCGCTCACCCGCTACTCACCGACGAAATACTAGGCGGCGCTGGCCGGCCGGTGGAGTCCACCGCGCACCGCGCACTGCGCCCCGCTCCGTCCCGGATGCAAGCAGGAGAGACTGATGGAGAACCAACCCAAGTACCGCATTCTGATCGCGACTGACTTTTCCGACCTAGCGGGCGAGGCCTTTATGGAGGCCCTGTCGCTGGCTCGACGCAATCCCTACGCCGAGCTGCATGTCGCGGCCGTGGTCGACAAGGAAGCCAGCGAGATCGTGCCAGTCGAAGATCGCCGAACCTCGATGGTGCAGATCACTGACCACCTGCGCGAGCGGCTGATCGCCGAGACCGAGCGCATGCTGGGCCCAGACCCGACGCGTCGCGTGCCGACCACTGTGCACATTCGCGTCGGCAAGATCGCCGAGCAGATCGCTGGCCTAGCGGGCGAGATCGGCGCCGACCTGGTCGTCGTCGGTACGCATGGACGGCGCGGTGTGCGCCACTTCCTCCTCGGCTCCGTGGCGGAGCGCACGGTGCGGCTGGCCCCCTGCGCGGTGCTGGTGGTGCGACCGAAAGACACGCACGTGCTCGACAACCTGCCGACCATCGAGCCGCCCTGCCCCACCTGCCTCAAGACCCGCGAGGAGACCAAGGGCGAGCAGTGGTGGTGCGAAGCCCATCGCAGCGAACGGGGCGAGTTCCACGCCTTCTCGTATAGCGGCAGGCTCGACTACCCGGACGTCCCCGCCCCCTACAACTAGGCCAAAACGGGCGCCGCGGCCGGCTGACAGAAGCGGCGAATTTCTTCGGCGATGGTCTGGGGATCTTCCCACTGCGGATAGTGGCCCAGCGTCGGCAGCTTGACGTAGCGCGCGTCGGGCCGCCGCGCCGCGATGGCGTCACCAATCGCCGGCACCGCCACCGGATCGCGCTGCCCCCACAAGATCAAAAGCGGAGCCCGATGCGCGACCAGCGCGGCCAGCCACGCAAGCTCGTGCTGCTTGCGTTCGTTTAGGTACTGGATCAGGCGGTCGTAGATCGCCGGCCCGTCGTTGTGCGCAATCAGCGACCAGAAGGCATC
>DAORCZ010000379.1:0-7541 GCA_035345735.1 Pseudomonadota bacterium
GCATCCTGACCGAAGGCAGCTTGGAAGCCGAAGTACCGACCAGCTTCAATCGCACAGAACAGCACAGCATCCAGATGGCTCGCCCAAGCGATACCAAGAAGTGTAGTTTTACGTCGCTGAGTCCCGCCCTGGCGAGCGGGCTCGACCTGCGTGCGGTCTGGGGCAGTGACCCTGACAACATGTTTGTGGTGGGAGGAGAATCCGTAGGGAATGTAACCAAGGGGGTGATTATTCAGTGTAATTCCACTTCAGCGGAATGCGCTCCTTTGAATAGTAACATAAATTCGACCGACAGTAATTTTGCCACAAACATATCCATATGGGGAAGTGATAAAAATCATATATTCGTCGGAAACCTGCAAGGTAATATCATTCGCTGCTCCGCTGAATCTTCCTCTTGTGCGTCGATCTATCAGCCGGCTTTTTCTGATTTCAAATCAATTTGGGCCAGTGACTCGGATAATATCTACGCAGGCGGTAATTCCCGCGGTTCCAGCATCCATCGCTGTTCGAGCAGCATAAATAATTGCGTTCCCCTGATTGCTGCTGGAAGGACCGTAGTAAGCTCGTTATGGGGCAGTGGCTCTGAGTATGTCTATGCGGTTGATTCTAATACCCCGGGGGTTTCTCGCTGCCGCGCTAGTTCCACTACTTGCGACCAGTTGTCTTCGATGGGTCCAAACTTTCAAGCTTTGAACAAAGTCTGGGGCAGCGACCCATTGAATGTCTATGCGGTAGGCCAGGCAGGGATGATCGTACGTTGCACTGCTGCTACCAGTGTGTGTACGCCGCTCAACTCTGGCACGACGGCCTTGCTCAATAGCGTGTGGGGTAGCGATGCGGAAAATGTCTACGCGGTTGGGAACGGGGCGATTGTTCGTTGCCGGGCCGGGTCCGATATCTGCGAGCCTCTCAGCTTTGGTACCGCGAGCGAGTTCAAAGCAGTATGGGGGAGTGATGCGAACAACGTGTATGCCGTCGGGACCAACGGTAGCATTGTCCGTTGCTCCTCAGACTCGGGTACCTGTGTAACGTTGACCAGTGGTGTCACTGTCAGCTTGCTGAGTGTGTTCGGCACAGACTCAAACAACATCTACGTCATCGGTGATGGCACCATCCTGCGGCGCAGGCTGTGAGGGGTCGGGATGGGGACGCCGCAGCAGCTTGGGCCGTATCGCATTGTTCGACCGCTTGGGCAGGGCGGGATGGGAGCGGTGTATGAGGCGATTCAGGAACCAATCGGCCGTCGAGTCGCGGTGAAGGTGCTTCTAGCGCAGCATGCGCAGGATCGCGATGCCGTGGCGCGCTTCTTCAACGAGGCGCGGGCCGTCAACCTGATCGAGCATCCGAGCATCGTCCAGGTCTCGGACTATGGGCAGGCTACCGACGGCACCGTGTACCTCGCGATGGAATATCTGCGTGGCCAGACGCTGAGCGAACGGTTGGCTACCATCGCGGCAGATGGGAAGCGGGCACCTGTTACCGAGGTTGTTCGTTGGGCAACGCAGCTGAGCGAAGCACTTGCCGCGGCACACGACAAGTCGGTCATCCATCGCGATTTGAAGCCGAGCAACGTCATGCTGGTGCAGGACTCGGCGGTGGCCGGTGGGATGCGGGCCAAGCTGCTCGATTTTGGCATCGCAAAGTTGGCTCAAGGAGACAGCCGTGGCACCGCATCGGGTGCGGTGTTTGGCACGCCCCAGTACATGTCGCCGGAACAGTGTGCCGGGGCTGGCAGCGTCGATGCACAGACCGATGTGTATGCGCTGGGGGTGATGCTGTTTGAAGCGCTGGCTGGGCGACTGCCTTTCGTCGCCGGAACCGCGCTGGAGTACATGGGGCAGCATGCGTTCAAAGAACCACCTGCTCTATCCACGCTGGCGCCGCAAGCTCCGGCCGATCTGCAGGCACTGGTCCATCGAATGCTGCACAAAGATCGGAGTGTGCGTCCCACGATGCGCGCGGTGCGCGGTGCGCTGGTTTCGCTGCAAGCCCAGCTACCCGAGCCGATGGTTACGGCCGGGAGCGAACCGGCGCCAGCTGCGTTTGCGTCCAGACCGGGGCTCGTCGTGGCCACTCCCCCTTCGACGTTGGGCAACTCGCTGGGGCAGCCGCTGCAGAGCCGTCGCACGTCACAGCACTGGCTGCCAGTCGCAGGGGCAATTCTCGGTGGCGGCATGGTGGTGCTTGGGCTGCAGGTCTGGCGTACGCAGTCACAGCAGGGATCGCCCTTGCCGTCTCGGGAGACCCCGGCCGCAGGCGATAGTGCCAAGGGGCAAGACGTCACCGCTGCCCCTGCGACGCGCACACCGGCTGAAGTTCCTGCGCGCCCCGTGCCCAGCCCGAGCACGCCTGTCTCCCCGCGAACGAACGAACCGGCTGCCGCCCAGCCCACTCCCAGCAAACCGCGTCCGGCAGCAGCGAGCAAGCCCGCGACAAATCCACGGCCGCACAGCAAGCCTGCGGCAGAGACAAAGTCCCCCCCTGTCCAATCACCTCCTCCTGAAGTACCCTCAACCCTTCGTCCTGTGCGACGGGAGGACTGAGCTAATGCTCCTGGCTAGATGGCTACCATCCGTCGTTCTTTTGGCGTTCGTGCTGGCGGGAGCTGCAGCCGCAGCGGCGGCGGAGAATCAGCCTGCTTCCAACGTGAGCTGCGACGCCGATCCCGAGTGTTCCCGCATGGCGTATCAAGCCAGCGTGCAGTCGCAGGCCGGTCAGTTTGGCGAAGCCCGCCGATTGTATGAAGCCGCCTATGCGCTGCGCCCCGCCCCGATCCTGCTCTACAACCTAGGCCGCGTGATGCACAAAGCCGGACGCCCCGCCGACGCGGCAGGCTACTACGAGCGCTACCTCGCTGCTGGGGCTGAAGGCAGTGAGATCAACCGCCGCAAGACCGAGCAGTACTTAGAGCAGGCCCGACGAGAAGCAGGCATCGCCGTTCCCGCAAGCCAATCGGCGCTCCCCGGCACCACCCAGCAGAACCCCGGTTCGCAGCCCGCCGCGGCTATCCCGACTGCGCGCCCCGAAAAAAACGCAGCCTCAAACACAGACCGACCCCAGCCACTCTACAAGAAATGGTGGCTCTGGACCGTGGTCGGCGTCGCCGCTGTGGGCATCGGAGTCGGCATAGGTGTAGGGCTTGCGGCTCGTCGCCCAGACCTCAGCGGCGCCGTCGAAGTGATACCGTTCTAAGAGGCTCACTTTTCACTTTGAGCATCAGGGAGAGCCCCAAAGCATGAATCGCTGCACCACTCATCGTGGAGTGCTGGTTGCTGGATCAGGCTTGCTGGCGTTGTCGACCACTCACTGCGGGGATCCGATCGTGATCCTCAATGTGGACCCCGCCAGCTTGCCCGCT
Source organism: Pseudomonadota bacterium (assembly GCA_035345735.1). Lineage (GTDB taxonomy): Bacteria > Myxococcota_A > Polyangia > Palsa-1104 > JAEUJZ01 > JAEUJZ01. The sequence continues at coordinate 3,362 of DAORCZ010000379.1, forward strand.
GAGACTAGCAAGCTCCGGTTGCGGACGCGGCTCAATGAGCAGGACGGCAAAGATCAGTGGTTCTCGCCTGCTCAGACGCGACTTGCTGTTCGCCTGCCGCCCGGCGCCCGCGGCAGTTTGACGCTCGACCTCAGCGCGCTAGATCCAGGCGAGTGCAAACTGGCACAAACCACGCTGGGCGAGATGGTTCCCGCTGGACTTAACCTGTCAGCCGAATACAGCGTCGCGCTGAACGCCGTGAATCCGAAGGCGTGCAGTTTCACCCCGGTGGAATCGAACCTGGCTGGACTAACACTCTCAACCGTCGACCTATATTCCGTCTGGACAAGTGACGCCAACAACGTCTACGTGGCGGGTGGGGGCATGCTGAACACGGCGACTCTAAAGTCCCCCATCGTGCTGCGCTGTTCCGCCGGCTCATCCGTGTGCCAGCCATTGAACCAAACACTCGGAGGTGTCGGTCTCTATTCTGTGCGAGGCAGCGACGCGAGCAATGTCTTCGTTGCGGGCACTCAGGGGGTGGTCGGTCGTTGCTCTGCTGGGTCTAACCAATGCACGCGTATCCCTCCAGTTACCAACCAATATTTGCGAGCCATATGGGCCAGCGACGCCAATAATATATATATAGTTGGTGATGCTGGGACCGTCCTCCGTTGTTCCAGCAATACAAATCAATGTACGGAGCTGAAATCAGGTACGCAGCGAAGTTTATATGCAATATGGGGTTCTAAGACTGGTGACATCTACGCCGTGGGCGGGCTAGAGGGTGATCCACAAACCTCCCTCAACTCTAACGTGTACATTGATCCAGCTATCATTCGGTGCTCCAATGGCTCGAATGACTGCAGTGCGCTCAGGGCCAACGCCACCGAGGTGTTCCGTTCGGTCTGGGTGAGTGACGAAAACGATGTCTATGTAGGCGGCATAAACGGCACGATTGTTCTCTGCTCCGCTGGTTCGAGTAACTGCACATCGCTAGCTTCTGGTATATCTTCACAATACGATATTAGTCGCATCTGGGGCATTGATAATAAGAATATATACTCAATTAGCAGCGGTGGCACGATTGCCCGCTGCGCGGCCGGTTCAGCAACCTGCACCGCTCTCAATTCGGGTACTGCAGCAGCACTTAACAGTGTTTGGGGGGCTGACGATATGAACGTCTTTGCCGTGGGGAACAATGGCACGGTCGTGCGTTGCTCGGCCGGTAGCACTTCATGCACTGTGCTGACGTCCGGCACAAACGAGACTCTGTATCGCGTCTGGGGACTCGATCGCCGCAACACGTACATCGTGGGCGCCAAGGGCACGATCCTGCGCTGGGAGTTGTAACTTCCTGGTCGGAGGCCATGAGCCGGATCCATTGGCCGAAGTCCAGTTCTCTCTGTCCCTCAGTCTGCGTAGCCACAATACGGGCCGTTATCAAGGTCCGGCGCGGGGGGGACTGGCGTGTAGAGGCGCTCGCGTCTTGGCTTGCTCTGAAGGGGCCCAGGGAGAGCCGGCGAAGCTGCGGGAGGCAGCGACTGGCTGGGCTCGGCATTTTGCTCAGGTTTTCGACCTTGCTCAAGATGTGGCGGCACGAAGCGGAGGTAGGATAAAGGAGCGCGTCCAAGCGATGGTCCATGCCCATGCCGACGCTATCGTCGCCACCATAGCGAGCAGGAGACCTTGTCATTGAACCCAAAGTCGCCAAACCAGCGCACAGTCTGCACGGCACCCGTACCTGGAAGATCGACGTATCTCCCTCGACACGGATTCTTGTGCTCATACAGGCGGTAGACATACCCAGAGGGGATGCACCAGCGAGCGGAAGAAGCCCTGTCTTCGAAGTCTTCAAACTGATCGTAGTTGGCTTCGTTCTCGCGGGGGTGATCGATGAAGTCGATCATAAGACTCCGGTCCTGTAGATCGCTGTCGTCGAAGAGTTCCACCCAAGCATCGTACAAATTTGGGCAGCTTCTGCGATGTGGGTTCGGGCGAAACTCTTCCATTTTGACGCTACCGAACGAACCACCCGTCGGGCCGCTAGAAAACTGCGGACCATCGTTATCGTGTTCGACAGCGTAGAGATAGAGACCCTGATCCGGAGCGACATATACGCCGGCTGCTGCCTGGAAGTTGCAGTGGTTCGTGCCGTTGTAGCCACAGTACATATGCCGCTTAGCAACCTTGGTAATGGCGATGCCGCGGTCAGCGGCGTTGATGTCGAGTCGGAACAGGTCCGCCCAGTCCCTGCCGGTGTTGTTCGTACCGATGAGGAAGAGCCGTCCGTCGCACTGATTGACGAGGTTTAGGCTCTGATAGGCACCCCAGTTCCAGTCGCTGATCGTCGAGCCGAGGCGGCCAGGAACAGACAAAGTAGAGAAGAACTGGAATTCCGGGCGCTCGAATCGCGTACCGCTGGAAATGTAGAAGTCCAGGATTTCTGCATGGGCGCGGCCAACGATCGCGATGAAGCGTCCATCTCGTAGCTTGGTCAGAGAAACCGTACCGGCTTGGCCAATCCCGCGTACTCCGTTCACCGTGGTGTGATCGAGCTCGTGCAGTCGCGTTGGCTGGGCCGGGGTACTCATATCGAAGAAGATGACCTTCGATCGGCCGTCTGTCTCGATAGGCACAGCCAAGTAGCGGCCAAGCGACTGAATGCCGCCAGCGTGATCGTAACCGCTGTCTTGAGCGACGACACGGACAATCGCATCGGATACCGGTGGCGCCGTGCTCTCGACTGCCCACACCGGGTCTTTGCGGTTTGAACGCCACCGTCCGCCGCCCGAGCCGCGCGAGGCCATCTGGACGACGGCGAACATCTGTCGGGCGCCGCTGCGTGAGACGACGAGGTACTGCCCCCCGCCGGTAGTCAAGCGCTGCACGCCCTGCCAGTGGCGAAAGACGCTAACGTCGGCTGCTCCTGCGCCCATATGGAACCCGAGTATGTCGCCGTGGTGCGAGAGGCGGTTGAACGCACCCAGGACATCGGGCACGCACGAGTTGCAATCGGGGCTGCCCCGGGGACACTCGCCCCAGGCAGCGAGGTAGTTCGCGGACAGCGCCGCGCTAGTCGAGGCCGGAGCGCCTTGCTCTGTGGTTAGAAGAAGCTCCATCTCTTCCCCTCCGCAGCCTGACATCGCGAGCGCCAGGGTGACCGCGTAACAGCCAAGCGTCTTGGAACGGACAGAATGCAGATTGGTCATGATTGCCTCCTACATCCCAGTGAGCAAGCCATGGTCGTGCGTTTGCACGCTCCTAGCGAAGAGCGTTCGAGCAAACAGCATCCGACCACGTCACGAAAGGGGCACTCGAATCAAGGCATATTCAATTATATGCTTAGGCATGCATTCAGAGCAGCCAGAGTTTCCACTAGCGTAACGAGGGGGACATGATTTAGATGGTGCGCTGACGATCCGATCGGTTGCGTCGCCCAGACGTAGTATCGCGCCCCTCAAGGGGGGTCAAGAGGTGACCTACGCAGGGTTACACGTACACCCACTGCGCGTCGGTGACGTGTCAGGAAGGTGTTAGATCACGATGGTGTTCGGGCTCGACTCGGATGGACTGGGCTGCGGCTGCGCAGAGGCCCAGCGGTCACCGCAGGGAGCATCGCCGCGCACAGCTTGGCTCGCCCGTGCTCACCCGCATCAGCCCGCCGGCCAGGCAGGCGAGCCCATCCTTTCTCGTCGAGAAAAACGCTTGAGCAGTGGGTGGGGGCGGTGAATCATGCCGCGCATGTCTCGCTTTCCGGTGCGCATTGTCTGCCATGCCATCTTGCGGATCGACCTTGTGCCGGCGCAGGTGCGCGAGCTGGAGGCGACGATTCGTCGGCGCTGTCAGGACTCGGATGCGCAGCTTGTCGCCTTCTGCGTCGATCTTGGCATGCCGAAGCGTCGGCCGGAGGACTACCCCGCGCTGAGTAATTTCCGTGCAGGCAAGGCCGATGCGCTGCTGATTGTCTGCGTGCCCAGCGACGAGCCGCTGCCGCGTGACGATCTGCTGACCTCGCGTGCGCTGTCGGGATTTCCGGGCGCCTGGCTGGCGGTGCCGAGGCTGCGTGAGGTGGGCCTGTTGCCGGCGGCGATCGGCTTGCGCAGCGTCGCCCTTCAGCGCGCCGTGGCCCTGCGCGAGCGTCGCTTCCCGTGCGATGTCATCGCCCGCTGGCTGGATGCCGAAGGATACGCGGCCCCAA
>DAORCZ010000380.1:0-5510 GCA_035345735.1 Pseudomonadota bacterium
TTCCATCGTCGCGGGCGGCTGCTGTCGTGGGGTCTGAGCGGAGAGGGCCATAGGCAGAGGCTAGCGCGGATAGGCACTCAATTCTAGGGGCAGCGAGTTCTATTGATCGACCCGCTTGAGCACGTACCGCGCTCCGCGCTTGGTTGTGTACTCGCGCTCCTTGGGCAGCTCGGCGCGTGCGGATCGCTCCTTGCGCGGGGTTCTTTTGGTGCGCTTCTTGGTTGAGCTTTTGCGCTTGCGCTTGGCCGTGGGCTCTTCGCTTGGCGGGGTTCCTTGCCACATGTCGATCTGCTGCATGGTTTGTCCTCGGAGTTATGAGACGCGGGGGGCGGGCAAGACGTCGTCCCAGTCGATGCGGTAGCGGGTGAGCTTGCCGTCCAGGTGCAGGCGCTTTCCGGGATAGGCGGTGGGGATGTCGAAAGGCTCGTGACCAGGCTCGCGGATCACCTTCTTGGCGCCGCGTTTGGGGTCGGTATAGAAGTTTTTCCCCGTGTCGACGATTCGCAAGACATCGGTGGGCAGCGCCTCCATGTACACGCGCACCCCGTAGGGCACTTTTCTTCCCTGCAGCACCAGATCGGCAGCGACGCTGACGTAGGGGTAGAGCTGGGGGTTCTGGCGATGTTGCTCGACGGTGATTAGGGGCTGCTTCATCCGGTCGAGAGGGCCGCCTTCCAGCGCGTACTTTTTCTGGCCGGCGCTCTTGGGGGTGTCGGGATGGAACTCGGTTAAGCGCGCGGGCAACCAGTCATGATCGAGCGGCGTCGGTACGGCAGGCAGGGGAGTCTGAACGCGTGGCGGAGGAGAGGGGAGCGGGGGCAGCTGCACGCGGAGGGGCGGCAGTGCGGGCGGGCCGGAGGATGCGCGGCGCAGGACGAGTGCGAGGACGGCCGCGGCGCTGCCTACGGCAAGCGCTAGTCCGGCCTGGCTGCGTTGGGCCGGCATGTTTCTAGGCGCTTCGCGCCCTGCAGCGGATCTGGAACAGGTTCTTGCTGGGGTCGCCGGTGCGCGCCTCGAAGGTGCCGACGATATCGCCTTCATCTCCCGCGCGTTGTTGCCGAGGATGCCCGCTTTTGTCAGGGACCATCGGCTGCCCGAAATTGAGCTCGCCATCGTCGCCGCCGTCGAGGACGACACTTTCGATCGTGCGAACGTGCAGCGACTGGCCGGGGTCGGTGTCGGGGTGACTGATGTCGAGGACGCCAAGGATTCCCCGGGCACCTTCCTCTGCCTTCACTGCGCGCCATCGCAGCATGACATCGAGCACCCCCTTGGGGTCGATCGGTGTCGACAGCGAAAAGATGCGATTAATACGGTGGTCCACCTCGTACACGCCTGGACCCGTGACCGCGATGCGGATGGCGCGGGGGAACGGGTTCACGTAGTCCGCGACCCGAATGGTCGCGGTGTGCGGGACAGTGCCCGGGCCGTACTTGAGAAGCACCGTCCCAGCGACCCCGGCCGGCACGGTGATGTCTTTGATGCTGTGCGGCTTGCCCGGGGTCAAGGTTTGCAGGGTGTCCGGCTTCCCTGCAGCGACGACGATCACGCCGCCGCTCAGCTTGGACGCGCCGGCATTTTCTGAGCGAATCATGGGTTTTCTCCTCGGGCCTCGGCTACAGGATCAGATTGTCGGTGTCGAAGGCGTACAGACCCTGCACACCGCGAACTATCGAGTGACTGGCTCCGGGCGCGGTCTGAAGCCCCCAAGAGAAGCGGTCCGGTGTGATGTCGCAGTTAAATTCCTGGCTGACATGGGCAGGGGTGTTCCCGGCCAGTAGGACTTCCATGTGCCAGCTGTCGGTGCCCTTAACGAACACCACCGCCACCGGGGGAGCGCCCGTCGCTACCTTGACCGGCTCGGAGTGGACCAGGCCGCCCAACTCGATCGCGCCGAAGTAGATGTCCCAGGAGTTCTGGGGCAGGGTTCCGATTCCGCCGGACTGCGTGATCTGGCAGAAGACCAGATTGTTGCCGTCGATGGTGCCCTCGTCGGTCTGTCCGATCGAGAAGCTCATGACCCCGAACACGTCGGGCGATAAAAAGGTGTTCTGCGGCAGATCGGCGAAGGTCGGAACGAGCCAGGTCTTGCGGTCGTTCACCGCCGGGAAGGGAATCTGCACCGCGAAATGGGTCAGGCCGTTGCGGGGCGACTGCACGACAAGCCAGCCCGGACGCGCGGTCAGGGAGTAGCGCGCAGGCCCGACCGCGAAGCTATCGCTGCGTCGGATCTCTTGGTTGACCATGTCAGGATCGAGCACGGCACGCGAGGGGCTGAACGGCTGCCGGAAGTCGTAGCTTCCGCTTGTCGGCAGAAGGCCCGCGACGGGCGATTGCTCCTGCGCGGAACGTCGCATCAGCTCCTGCAGCTGGCGGGCCTGCTTCTTGGTCATGAAGCCATCGCGGCCCCGCGTTGCGCGCTGATGCAGAGCGCCGCCGATCTGCGGTCCGTGTTCGTGCGGGCGAGTCATCGCCAGAACGCCGGGGAGCAGTGAAAACAGGTTAGACATCGGTCGATCCTTTGCGACGGGAAGAGATGGATTCTCCGAGGCGGAGCGCCCGCCCAGCCAGATACAGCACGGCGGCCCCGGCGGCCCACTTGGCGACGCGTTCGAGGCCCTGGCCGACGTTCGACCAGCCGGCGGCGGGCGGCTCGACAAGCGGCGCCGGCCCCGAGACTTTCACCTCGGGGCCGGTCTGCACGCCGGCCTTGCTGAGCTGCTTCTGCCAGTCTGCTAGGCGGGCCTGCCGGCGGCGGATGGCCTGGGCTGTCTCTTGCGAGGAGCCAAGCCAGCCGGGGTCTTTGTTGGCCTCGTAGAACGCTTTCCAGGAAGTGAACTCGGCGTCCCAGCCTGGCGTGCCCTTGGCCTGCGCGTTTAGGCGCTCGTACTCCCCGTCGGTCTCTCGCACGAGGTCGCGGATGTTCCACGGGAATAGGATCTCGTCGAGCATCCCCTGCGCGGGACGACGGAAACGGGCAAGCGCTTCTCTGCGCGCGTATTCGGCAACGTCAGACATGGGAAGCCAGGGGGGCAATGAGGCAGCGAGCCCCATCGCCGCCGCGGGGGCCGGCCTAGTCGTCCGCCAGGACCAGGCCGAGGCCGAGCAGCAGCAGCAGGTTGTTGTTGTTGCCGGTGGCGCTGCCGAGGATGCCCTGCTTGCCGTTGTTGTCGACGCCGCGCTGCATGGCGCTGGCGGTCGAGCGGCCGACCTTGGCAGTAGCCGCGGCGAAGTCCTCAAGCGCAGCGCGCTGGCCCGCGTCGGCAAACGCGGTGAAGTCGAAGTCCTCGACATCAGAGGCCGCCGCGTCGATGGCCGGGGCGTCAATCGCCGAGCGCTTGTCTTCGATGGGCTGCTGCGCGGTGGCGTTCAGAATGCCCAGCGCGCCGATGCCGAGCGTGAGCCACTGCATCTTCTTCTGGCTCTTGGTCTTGCGGTCTTCGTCCTGCATCGCCAGAAAATCGGCGACGGTGATGGGGGGGCTGCTGCCGTTGCCGGACTGGGTGCCGGCGCCCATGGTGTAGCGCATATTCGTGCTCCTTACTGGGTTCGTGCTGCGGGTCGGGGTTGCGAAGGCTCGGCGCTAGAACGCGAGCCCCAGGGCCTTCATGGCTTCTTGCGCGCCGGGGTCGCCCTTCTGCGCGGCAAGCTTCACGGACTCGTACTCTTCGTGGGCCGGCGTGACTTCGCCGGTGTCCTCTTGGAACGCGAGGATCGGCTTGGGCAGGCCATAGTCCCGGGGCTTCTTGTCGCCCATGAACTTCTCCCAGGCGCCGATGCCGGCAAGCGGCACGCCCGGGTGGGCCTCGTCACCGGCGCTGTCCTCGGAGGTCTTGCAGGCGATGATCTCGTTATCGATGACCGTCAGCTCTAGCGTGGGCCGCTGAATCGGCTTGAGCACCGGCGCTGCCGGGGCGGCGGGCTTGTTCTTCTCAGGATCGGGGTAGAGCCGATCGTATTCGTCTTTGAAGTTGGGCTGGAAGATGTACTGGCGAGCCTTGCCGCGCATGACCTCAGGCCCGGGGATGTCACCGATGCGGCGGTAGAAGCCGGACGCCATCGGGAAGCCGCCTTCCTGCGCCGCTCTGACGTCTTGGTCAGCGACGAGGTTTGCACCCCAGATGCCGTTGTCCGGGTCGGCCGGATCGAGCAGCCAGAACGTGCGCAGCGAGCCAATCGCATGCGCTCCCGCGTCGGAACCCTCCGACAGCTTCAGGTTGGGAAGCAGCGACTTGCGGATCTCGGGGTCAAGCTGCAGCTCCTTGGCCGTGGGGCCATAGGGGCCTTTTGCGGCAATGTCATCGCTCCAGCGCAGCTCGGGGTTGCGCATCTGCTTCGCCTTCTCGGCGGGGGTAAGCTGGGGGGGACGGAAGGTCATGGGAGGTCTCCGCGCGTTGGCGTTAGGGTTCGTCTAGGCACCCGCGGGCGCCCACAGCGGGGGCGGTGCCCAGGCGACGGGTTCTTGGGTCTGCGCGTCCATCGCCGCACCGGGCGCCAGGTCGCGATAGCGCGCCGTAGCCGGGGCGGACATGGGTTCCTGCGGGCGCAGCGGGGCAGGCCCGGCCGAGTAGATCCGCGCCCAGGGGGGAAGCTCGTTCCCTTCGATTCGCTCCAGCGCAGGAGGCAGAGCACCCGCCCCGAAAGCAGTGAGCGCGAGTGAGCCGCCGAGATGCACCACTCCGAGGACATCGTTCCACCACTCCTGGGCACGCGGCCGGGGTAGCGACGCCTGCAGCAGCACAGGAACGGGCGGGCGGACATCGCCGAGCGGTCGCACCGCAGGAAAGACATGCCGGCTGGGTCCGAACTCGCGATCGAAGACGTGGATTTCCAGCGGCAGGCCGAGGGCCAGCGCGACGCCGACGTAGTGCGCCGTCGCTTCCCAGCAGTTCAAGCCATCGTCCGGCCAAAGGCGCGAACGCTGCGCGGGAACGCAGCCCTCGATGACAGGCTGTTCGCCGAGGTCGAGCTTCACCGGCTGGCGCATCGACCAGCGCTCGAAGGCGCCGAGGTCCGCGAAGGCGTGCGCGACCGGCGTCTCGCTGATGCTCTGGGCATAGCGCACCATGCCGCCGAGACAGCCATAGGGCTGCTGCGGGTGGTTGTGCAGAACCACCCGCGTATTCACGCTAGGCCGCGTCATAGATGACCTTGGCGAAGGTCTGCATGGCTTGGGCGATGTCGGCGGCGAGCTGCTTCGTCTCGTCTTCGTTGAAGCCCTGCTTCGCAGCGACCGCTTTCGCAACGGCTTGCGAGACACCATCCGCCATCTGCGGCTGCGCCATGAACGCCTGAGCGAGCGCCGGCCACTCGGAGGCGACCAGACCCTGCGCCCGTAGACGCTGCCAGTTCGGGTTCATGCCTGGCGGTTGCCCCGGCGGGATGTCGGTTCCGGCCGAGTAATACGCCCCCTGATACTTGATCTTCGCGGCCATCGGATAGGCCGTGGTGGGCTGCCAGTCCTTCGCTTGCCACCAGAGCATGACCTCGTCGACCAGCTCCTTGCCCAC
>DAORCZ010000380.1:5610-7527 GCA_035345735.1 Pseudomonadota bacterium
GAGAACCTGCGCGCGTTCGGGTCGCCGCCAATCTCTGAGAAGAAGCCTTTACCGTCGAGGAAACTCTTGGCCATGTGTGCTCGCTAGTTCAAAAAGGTTTTTGCTTCGCGGGCGACGCCAAGCAGATCGCGGATGAGACCGAGTCCGCTTCCGCTGCTTTCCTTCGGCCGCTGTGAGAGCTGCCTGTACAGATCGACCGTGACGCCGTCGGCGCGTTCTTCCGCGCGGCGCGCGTTTTCGGCGATGAGCTTCTGCGCTTCGATGAGCGGCGCCATCGCTTCCCGCATCGTCGCGGTGGCGATGTCGCGGGCGGCAGTGGCGTACACCTGCGCCATGTTCGCCGCGGCCTGCGACTGCATGGCCTGCGACTGCGAAAGCGCCGTGGCTAGCGTGTTGACCGCGCCGGACTCGTCGCTCTTGCTTGCGCCTCTATAGAACTCGTACGCCTCGGCTGTGACCCGGCTCGTTAGGCCCGAGTCCGGATCGAGCGTCGCCGGGGCGCCGTGCTGGTCTTGAAAGCAGACGGACAGCCGGAACATCCACACGCCAGCCTGCGGCGCGGGCAGCGCCTTGGCGTTTACTTGGGCCTGGACGTACTGCCAGAAAGCCTCATCGCTTGCGACGTGGTCGGCGATGACATCTTCGGTAATGAAGACGCCGTCCCGCTCCACCGGCCCGCGATACATCAGCCGACGCTGGCCACGACCGAAGACCGGCCGCACCTCGACCTGCTGCGCTCCCGCGGGGATGGGGATTCCGTACAGCGTCGGCATGTGCTAGACCATGCCCAGCGCGGCGACAGTGTTCGAGAGCTGTCACGTTTAACTTTCCGCTCCTGAGGCGATGACCCTGCGCGCTGGTCACGGCTAGGAGCCGGAGTTGCGAACGTGGCCCATCCTCGATTCTGCGCCGTCTGCGCTTCTCTGATCCCTCGCTTCTCACGAAGTGACAAACGCTTCTGCTCGGACGCATGCCGACAGCGCGCCCAGCGCATCCGGCAGCGCTCATTCCGGCCGCTCGGCGCGGGGAGGCCAAAGGCATGCAGCTCTGGCCGCACCAGATAGAGGCGCTTCAGGTCTGCGCTCGCGCCCATACGCAGCGGCGCTCTCGCGTGCTGGTGCAGGTGCCGCCCGGGACAGGCAAGACCGAGATCGCCGCCCGCGTCGCGCTGTCGTGGGTGGCCGCGCGGCCCTTCGGTCGCGTCGTGGTCTGCGTCTCGTCCGCCCCCGTGCTGGAGCAGTTCTCCCGCCGGCTGCGCGGCGGTACACGCCTCCCCATTGGGATCGAGCGCGCCCAGCTCCGCGCGCCCAGCTCCGCGCGCCTGGTCGTCGCCACGCAGCAGAGCCTATGGGGCCGTCTGGCCAAGTACCCGCGCGACACGCTGCTGATTTACGACGAGTGCCACCACGGCAACCTCGACGCCCCCGAAAACCTGCGCCTCGCGCAGAGCTTCGATCACGTCCTCGGCCTCTCCGCGACGCCATGGTCCCCCGGCTGCGAAAAGCTCTTCGCCGAGTCGCACCGCGTCACCCTGCCCCTCTTCCAAGCCGAACAAGCCCAGCTCATCGCCCCACACCAAATCCTGCCCTGGACCGACCCGGCCGGCCCGCTCGCCCTCGTGTTCCTGGCCAGCAACCAAGCATGTGAGGAGCGCAGCCGAAAGACGCCGCGCTCGACATGGATCGGCGTGCAAGTCCCCGAGCTGCAGCGCCGCGCACGCATCCAGCACTGGAAAGCCGGAGCCGTGCCCATCCTCTACGCGAACCGCATGCTGCTCGAAGGCTTCGACGAGCCGCGATGCCCGCACATCTGGCTCGACAAAGAAACCGACAGCCAAATCATGCTCGTCCAGATGGCCGGCCGCGCGCTGCGCTACCGCCCCGGCAAGGTCGCCCGCCTGTACTGCGCGACCGCGGA
>DAORCZ010000381.1:0-7525 GCA_035345735.1 Pseudomonadota bacterium
ACTTTACCGTCGAGACAACGCGGGGGGCGGTCGCAGCACAGCAGGTGGTCTGCGCCATTCCGGCAGCCCTCGTTCCCGGTCTAGCCCCCAGCGCGGTCGGCGAGGCGCTGCGCCCCTATTTGGTGCGTGACCAGGATGCGATGGGTGGCGCGCTGGTCGTCTTTTTGGGCGTTCCCGAAGACGCCGTGGCGGGGCAGGAATTCACCCACCATCAACTCCTCGACAGCTACGACCAGCCGCTTGGCAACGGCAACAACATGTTCATTTCGATCTCGGCGCGCGACGATCTGCAAAGCGCACCCGCGGGGCATCGCGCGGTGATGATCTCGACCCACTGCGAGCTGTCCCCATGGCAGGGCTGTAGCGACGCGGAGTACGCGGAACGCAAGCGCGCGGCGGGCGATCGTCTGCTGTCCATGGCGCGACGCGTATATCCGAACCTGACCCACGCACCCGTGGTCTGCGAGATCGCGACGCCGCGAACCTACCAGCGCTACGTCCATCGGCCGCACGGGGCGGTTGGAGGGTTCCGGCAGTCGCTGCGCAACGCGAATCAACGGGCACTGCCGCACGATCTGGGCGTGCCGGGATTCTGGATGTGTGGCGACAGCACGTGGCCGGGGCTGGGAACCGTGGCCTGTGTCTTGGGCAGCCGCGTCGTGGCCAGCGGGGTGCTGGCGTCTGCGCCCCCTTCGCGTGCTCGGGGAATCGCATCGCCAGAGCTGCCCGATGCGCAGTGATCATCCGCTGTTTCACACCCCGGCCAGCAGCTTGCCGGTCGTGGGTGTGCTGCCTGCGCTGCTGCGCAAGCGACGCGAGCTACACGAGCTGTTCTTGCAATACGCAGCTGAGGCGCAGGCCGTCGGCAAACCGTTTGTCTGGCTGCGCTATGGCCCGCTGCATCGCATGGCGCTGGTCGCCGATCCGGTCGTGGCCGAAGAGATCCTGCGCAGCCCCCACTTTGCGGATCGAACCTCGTTTCCGATCATCGATGCCACGTACGCGCAGTTCGTTGGGACGAGCGCAATCTCGGCCAACATGGGGGGCATCACCTTCGTCAATGGCGAGCCCTGGCGACGCAATCGCATGGCCGCCCTGCGCTGCCTGTCGCGCCCGAGCTTCTTGGATGAAACCCGCAGCGTGACCCAGGCCTGCACCGATCGGCTGCTGGCATCGTGGCGTGCGCGTGGGCTTGTCGGGTCGGGAGCCCACATCGATCTGGGGCGAGAGCTCAGCCGGCTGGCCATCGACGTCATGGGACAGCTCTGCTGGAAGAGCGACCTGGGGGCGATCACCGGCGATCACGATCGCTTCGTCGAACCGGTGCGCACGATGCTGGAGGCGATCCAGCGATACATCTATGTTCCGCTGCCCGCACCGCTTTTGGCCTGGCTGCCGACACCAACGCTGCGACGGCTGCGCGCGGCGGTGCGTCAGCTGCGCAGCATCGGCGATGGGTTGATGGCGCCGCGTTTCGATGCAGGGGGGCGGCTGCGCCTGGGCGACACCGCAGACGATGTGCTGGGGAACTTGCTAAAGGAGCTTGTGACCGACCACACGGCGCCCGCAAAGGACGATCTGGATCATGTGCAGGCGACGCTGATGGATCTGCTGGGCGCTGGACACGACACGACGGCCAATGCGATGGCGTTCTGTCTGGGCCTGCTGGCGCAGCCGACGGGCGCGCCCTGGCAAGAGCGCGCAGCCGCGGAGGCGCATGACAGCGACACCGTGCAGCCGCGAAGCGACGGAGCAAGTGCGCCAGTGCTGACCGCTGCATATCGCGAGGCGCTGAGGCTGTACCCGCCGGGCGCCATGTTCTCGCGGGTGGCGTCCCAAGACACCTCCCTGACGCTCGGTGGCGGGACGGCAGCGATCCCGGTGGGCACGCAGATGTTTGTGTCCCCGTATGTCATGGGTCGCGATGCGCGCGCCTTTCGCGAGGCTGCGCATTTTCAGCCCCAGCGCCACTTGAGCACGCAGGGTGCCGGGTCGTGTCCCCACCTGACCAAGCTGCGTGCGCCCGGCTATGCACCGTATGGTGGCGGCAAGCGATCCTGTGTCGGCGCACTGCTCGCCGAAGTCGAAGCGATGGCGGCCTTGGGACGCATTGTGCGCAGCCTGCGCATCGAACTGGTCGCCGGGGATGCCGCGATCGAGGCGGATCTGCTGTTCACACTGCGCCCGCGCCGACCGCTCCTCGCGCGGGTCTATGCGCGCACGCCCGATCGGCCAGCCGCCACACCGACCGCGCCCGCGCCCCCGTAACCAGTCCCGCGCCTGGCCTCAGCTCGCAGTGGACGCCCCGCCGCCGATACCAAAGCTCGGCGACGGAATGGTCGCTGTGAACCTGCCCGCCAGGGACCCCATGACGGCACATCACCAGGAACGGCGCTGGGCCAACTGCTCGCGATCCATCACAACAGTCGTGAATTTCCTTTGCGATAGCCATGATTATTAATCAACACTTTCCGCCTTATGTTATAATTTCAGCGTATATTAATAGCTGCCATAAGATGCAGGACAGCGAAGAGACGGAGCCCATATCAATACTGGACGGACATCCATCCATGCCCCTCGCGCAAGCCCGTCAGTTAGTTTCCTCGGACGGCTTCGCGGAAAGCTTCGCTCATGGCTGAGGTGGGAGAGCCAGCCCATCGATGCCGTGCTGCAACCACGGTCGGTGATGAATCGCACACGTATTCGGCAAACACTGCCACGCTGCAAACCCTGTGAAATAAGCCAATTCTCGTCGGAAACAACTTCTTCATGGACACCATCGGATCAAGGAAATCGTTGTTCTCGACGGAGACGCTTAATCGGTGGGGCCTAAGAACGGCATTTTCTGCTGTTCGCAGGCACACGCAAGCAGTTGGCTGAAGGTGCGCAGACTCGCATTCCGCTGCAAGTCTGCGGCTGCCTGGTGACACGTTCCTGACATCCACTGTTCGGCGTACGCCCCGACGCGGGAGCGCATCGGGACTGCATGCCTTTCGGTAAATCGGGAATCGGTGTCGGCTCTATCTCAGTATCTCGGCAGAGCTACGGCTGAACTTCGATCCGCTCTATGCGTGAATGGCCGTCTTGCGCAGTCGATTGAGTTCAGCGGCGATGATGAAGGGCGCCGGCTTGCGTGGGATCTTCTGCGCGGTGTGAACACGGCCCAGAGCCTCTTCGAGAACGTCTTGCGGAAGCGGTTCCACCCCGATGGGTAGGTGCGCGCCGAAGTGAAGGCCGCGGAGGATGTAGTCGTGCTGAGGAGACAGCGGTTTCTGGCCACACTCCCACGCGGCAACGGTCTCACGTTGAATGTGCATGCGCTCGGCCAGCGCCTTCTGGCTCAGCTGAAGGCGCTTGCGCAGGAACGTGGCTTCCTTGGGAAAAAGGACACGCGGCAAGCGCAGGATCTGCTGCGCCAGAAAAAGGAGTGCAGCGTTGATGATCTCGCCCTCGATCATCACCCCGTCGCACCGGTTACAGCGCAGACCAGGAGCGCCGTGCAGTTCGACGGGCAGCCCGGCGAAGCCCGAGAAGTCGTACCGTTCCAGTTTGACTCGGCGATAGGTGCCGCCGCATTCACATTTCGGCTTCATGAGCGTTCCTTCACCGCGAAGATCGTGCAGAGCACGGCCCAGCGTCCGCGGTCATCCAGGTAGGCTTCGATGCCGACTCCGATTTCTTGCTCTTGCTCCAAGTCCGGCCCGAACAAGCGCCAGCAGGTTCCGCTATGACGGGGCATGTCCGGGTAGGGCTCGACCTTGCGCGGGTGTTCGATGGCGTGCAGGAGGTCGTCCAGGTTAGGCCGCCACTGCGCGAGGCGCTGGCTAACAGGGTCGGTTGCGGTGTAGCGACTGCTGCGAACCGCCTCTTGAATCCATTTGCGGGCATCGACGGGGTTCTCCGGTGGTGCATCTTTGTAACCTAAAGATACACCGGCCGGGCCAGGCTTCTACGGCTTTGGCATGGGCGCGTGTAGATCGCACTCCCCCGCGCGTCCGCTAGGTTGCCTGCGTGATATCGTCGGACAGACGCGCGATATCATGGCGATGCCATCGTGGGCGACGGAGTGATATCAGCGCAATATCGCCATCGTGGGTCGTCATATCACCGCGGCCCCCTGCTGAATCACGATGGGCATCGAGCACGCGACTGCGCTGCCGGTCGCCATGGCCGAACCGCTGGCTTGGGCTGAGCTGGCACGCTGCTGCTGACTCGCGATCGTTAGGAGGATACTTGCTCCCTTTGCTCCCTCCCTCTGCTGGTCCCCTGCAACCTGCGCCCGCTTCATCGGAGAGCATTGCGCATATGCAGAAAGGTGCTTCGGTAGCCCCGCAATGCGTTTCTTGGAAGTCCAGACCTGGACGTCCATTGGACGTCATCGTTGACATCCAACAGACGCCCGCAATGGCCGCGTCGCTGGATGTGCAAGCCGCACGCAGCTGCGACGGCACCGCGCTGGCCCTTGCGGCCGACTCTGGACGTCAGATGGACGTCCAAAATCTACCCGCGCAGACCGCGGTCGCCGTAGCGCACGGCGCACGTACTACGAAGCAGCCGCGCAGTCCCTTCCGGGTGTGTTTGGCATCGTAGGCGGCAGCGGTGCGGCTTGCTCTCAGAAGGCCGCGCTCTGCATCCTGGCCACCCTCGAAGCCGAAGCGCAGCACTCCGCCGCCGACCCGCGCCCGCCGATCGACCCGCCAGGGCGTTGACCGATAACGGCGGATTCCTTCATTTGTTCCCGCCTCAGCCCTTCTCGCCGCTGCAGCCCTTCTCGCCGCCGCAGCCCTTCTCGCCGCCCTTCCCGCCGCCGCCGCCGCCGCCGTGGCCCTCCTTCCCGCCGCCGCGGCCCTCCTTCCCGCCGCCCTTCTTCCCGCCCTTATGTATTCCCTTCGGCCCGTCCTCCTTTTGGGGGGTCGCGCCAAAGTCGTGCGGTGCCTCCGCTGCAAGGCTGATGGACACGGAACCGAACGCCAGGGTAGAGAGCACAGTCGCCAGAGCCTTTTTGTTCATGGGTCTGCTCCTCTGTCGGGATGGTTGGAAACCCCCATCGTCGGAGAAATCGGAGGAGCTGGCAAGGCGCGCCCCATTCAGCAATCGCCGAGCGGGCTTGCGGACGACGGTTCCCTTCTGGGTGTGTAGCTTGACGTCGCTTACGCTGCGTCCTGGCTGGTCACAGGCGCTGCGCAGCGTCGGTCCATCTCTGCCCGCGCAGCCTCGGGGCTGGCGAAGTACCGCCAGTGGACAGCGATTTCCGTCAGGCTGGTCAGGGACCTACGGACTTGGTAGCGAGTCTTGTGGTCCGTGGCCGTCGAAACCCCCTACACACAGGCTTTGCGCTCAGGCTGACTCGTGCCCGTGAAGCTGCCGACATGACGGGCGCAAGTCTGTCCCTTGCAGTCGGAATGCACCGAGCGGCAGCTTCGGGACTCGAAGGGGGCGGGCGAATCCCTCGGCTACCCGCGGGGCGTCGCGTGCGGTCGGACACGCCGCCGGCACCGGAACCGGCATAGTCATTAGGCGTCTGCGCTGGGCTGCGCCGAGGCCAGCAGCGCATGCACCTGCGACGGATGCCATAACCCACCCTCCGGGGGCCGGAACCCTTCACTGGTCGAGCTTGGCGACGAGGAGGGTGTTGGCGCGACCGCGACGCAGCATCTGTAGCGCGGATTGCAGGCCGGGGCGCTCTAATGTGCTACCCGAATAACCCTCGTCCGCTTTTATGTCGATGAGCTTGATCGCGTTGAGCTTGCAGTACGCTCTGAGCCTATCGCGTTGTGCGTCCAGGCTTACCCCGTTCTTGGCTTGCTCCTGGGTACTGACACGAACATATCCGATGGCGGTCTTGGGGGGCATGTGATTGCTGATGTGTGCGCATGTCGCGCGGAATATCGAGATTTGACCATCCTTCACTGGGACGGCACGAAGCAGATCGTTTCGCCGGAAGCGTTGATGGGGGCGGCGGAGCTGACGGATGTCTCGGGGGTGAGTCGGACGGACATGTGGGCAGTGGGCGAGGCGGGGGCGCTCTTGCATCGCGATGCGGTGGGGTGGCGGAACCTGCGCAGCGGGCCGACGGCGACGATTTATTCGGCGTGGGCGGCCTCGGCGAGTGATATCTGGGCGGTCGCGGCGGGGGGGACGCTCCTGCACTGGGATGGCAGTGCGTGGCGCACGGTCCAGGGTCCGGTGGGGTCGGAATGGCTGGCGATCTCGGGGTCGAGCGCGAGCGATGTCTGGGCGGTCGGGAGCGGGGGGGGCGCCATGCACTGGAACGGCACGACGTGGTCGATGCAGCCGGTGCAGACCGTAGCCGATCTGCGCGCGCTGTACGTCGCGCCGGGAGGCGCATCGGTGTTCGCGGCCGGTACCGCGGGCAACGTCTATCGCTACGTCGGCAGCTGGCAGAAGCTGACCACCAACATCACCGTCGGGCTCAATGCCATCTGGGGCACTGGCGCCGACGATATCTGGGCGGCCGGCGTGGGGGGGACGGTGATTCACTGGAACGGCACCGTCTGGAGCACGACGCCCAGCGGCACCACGCAGGAGCTCACAGCGATCGGCGGGTCGGCAGTCAGCAACCTATGGTTCGTCGGCGCCAACGGCACGGCGCTGTTCTGGGATGGCGTCATGCTGCGCAGCCGCAGCACTGGACTGTCGGGTACGATGCGCTCGGTCTTTAGCAACGGCACGGTGATCTACGCCGTGGGGGATGGCGGAGCGCTCTATCGTGCCAATTCTGGGATGTTCTCGACCTGGATGCCGGTGAGCAGCGGGACCAGCAACACGCTGCGGGCGATCGTTCAGCGGCCGCAGCCCATGGGCTTGGAGCTGCTACTGCTCGGCGACAGCGGCACGATCCTGCTCTACAAGAGCTAGCTCGCGCATCAGCCACTCGCGCGGCTCGACGGTGAATTGACGCGCCAGGCGGGCGCCGAGACTAGCGCTGGCCTCACTCACAAGCGCCTCGACCGACAGGCTGGCCCGCGCTTCCGCGACCGCTGTCTCCGAGGCGGGTGCAGGCTGCGCGGCGCGCTCGGGTGGGTGGCCACCCTGCGCTTCCAGCGAGGTCATGATCTCGGCGCGAAAGCCACACGGGTTGATGGCGGTGAAGCGCTCCAGATCGGTGGTGACGTTGAGAGCGAAGCCGTGAAACGTGACCCAGCGCCGCACGGCGATGCCCATCGAGGCGATCTTGCGGGCCGACTCGGCATCGCTGGGATCCGACGGCGGGGTCCAGACGCCGGTGGCCCCCGGCTTGCGACCCGTGGCGACACCGCAGGCGGCACACAGATCGATGAGCCCACCTTCGAGTGCCCGCAGATAGCGATGCAGGTCACGTTCGGAGGGAGTTCCCGGGCCCATCGGGTTCGGGCGAAGCTTGAGGATGGGATAACCCACCAGCTGCCCGGGCCCGTGATAGGTGGCATCGCCCCCGCGCTCGACCTCGAAGGTCGGAAAACGCGGCAAGAGGATGTTGTCGCGGGCGCGCTGACGTCGTCCAACCGTGATGACGTCCGGGTGC
>DAORCZ010000382.1:0-7511 GCA_035345735.1 Pseudomonadota bacterium
GGTCACCAAGACCCGCCTGCAGGACAGCCTGGCCCTGAGCACGACGGCGCTTGGCACCATCGATACGGTGTACTTGGTCGCCTATGCCATCGGTCAGTTTGGCAATGGTGCGCTCGGCGATCGCATCGGCTCCCGCCGGCTGATCGCCATGGGCATGCTGGTCAGCGCGGGCGCTGCGCTGAGCTTCGGCCTGAGCGCCGCCTACGTTCCGATGCTCATCGCCTGGGCGGTAAACGGCTTGTTCCAGGCCTCGGGCTGGCCGGGCAACGTCAAAGCGATGCAGCCGTTCTTCGGTCCCGATCAGCGCGGTCGGGTGATGGGGCTGTGGACCACGAACTACCAGGCGGGTGGCTTGCTGGCGACGATCGCGGCGACCTGGCTGCTGTCGCACTACGGCTGGCGGATGGCGTTTATCGCGCCCGCGCTGTGGGTGGCGACGATGGGCGTGGCGGTCTACCTGCTGCTCGTCGAAAAGCCGAGCGAGCGCGGCCTGCCCAGCCTCAATTCACCTCCCGCACCGTCGGCAAGCAGCCCAACTCCCGAGTCGGACGAGGGGCCCTCGATGGGTGTACTGCTGCGCAATCCGGTCTTGCTGATGCTCGGCTCCTCGTACTTTTGTCTGAAGCTGATTCGCTACAGCCTGCTCAACTGGCTGCCGTTTTATCTGCAGCGTCAGCTGCACTATTCCGAGTCGCTGGCCGGCTATCTGTCGCTGCCGTTTGAAGTCGGCGGCATCCCGGGCTCGATCGCCATCGGCTGGATCTCGGATCGCTTCTTCCGCAAGCGACGCCTGACGCTGGCTGCCCCGGCGCTGGTCGGGCTGGGCGGTGCGCTTTTGGCCTATCAGACGTTTGGGCATCTGGGCATGGGGTGGAACATCGCGCTTCTGTCGGCGGTCGGTTTTCTGCTGTTTGGTCCCGACTCGCTGCTTTCGGGCACCATGGCGCAGGACATCGGCGGCGAGCGAGCGACGGCGCGCGTGGCCGGCATCATCAACGGCATGGGCTCGGTCGGCGCGACGATTAGCCCGATGCTCGTGGCCTGGGGCAGTCAGCGCTACGGCTGGTCCAAGCTGTTTTACGGGCTAGTCGGTGTCGCCTCGCTGGCCGGCTTCCTGCTGTATCTGGCGCAGGTCCTGCTTCTGCGGCAAACGCGCCGCGGTTGAGCCGGCGGCGGCTGTTCTGTTAGCGTGCCTGTATGCGGGTGGCGGTGCTTGCGGCTGGGTTGGCTGTGCTAGGGGGGCTCGGCTGCGTCCAGGTCCCGATGGGCGAGCGGCTGTGCGCCGATCCGCCGAACCCCTGTGCCTGCGGCCAGGCCGAGCGCGATCCCAGCCGAGGGGCGGTGGTGGTGCGCTGGCGGCTCGCTGATGCCAAGGTCGGCACCGTGCTGCCGCGGCGTGCCTGCTGCTGCGTTTCCGACGGACAGCCACTGTCGGACAAGGCGGCACAGCAGTGTCCCAACTTCGGCAGCAAGTGCCCCGACACGCCGGCGTGGCTGGTGCGCAACGTGCAACTCTCGATCTCGGAGATCTCGGGCAGCTTTGGCCCCTGCGTCGTCAGCGAGCCGTGCAGTACCGGCGAGCTGACCACCGAGTACTGCCTGCCGGAAGGCGACTACGACCTGCGGCTGACCGCCGACATCGAGGTCTATGACCCGGGCTGTCGCGAATTCGTCTGTTCCGGCAAGCAGACCGTGTCACCCGCGACCTTCCGTCGCCACATCACCGCCGGGCGCGCGACGAGCTTGGATGGCGTGGTGCTGGGCGTAAACGCGCCGGCCTTGTTTTCCGCACCGGGGGGCGGCGGTGGCAGTCAGTGCACGTCGACCAGCGACGGTGGCGCGGCCGATCTGGGACGCTAACGGTTGGCTTCGCCGCGGCTAGGTTTCTTGAGGACCTGAAACGGGCCCACTCCGTCGGGCAGGCGGCCGAGCGATTGGCCCTTGGGGATCTCCATCGCGCCGCTGCCCCAGGTGATGCTGTCGAGTTCGCGACCGTCGGGCCCCGCGAGGTGGGCCTGATCGCCCGAGCCGCCCAGCTTGAACGCGACATGCGCCCCGGGCAGGCCGCTTTTGGCTTCGTCGTCGCAGTTGATGAGATACATGCCGCCGGCGGCGATCGCGGCATCGTCGGGCAGCGCGATCCAGGTGGCGCCGTCATCGCGCACCTTGTAGCCGCGCAGGCTGATCTGACCCGTGCCGCGGTTGATGAGTTCGATGAAATCGGGGTCCGTGTTGACGTCGCTGCCGTGGGGATAGACCTCGTTGATCAGCAAGAGCGAGCCCTCTTGCGTGACGGCGGCATCGACGGTGGGCTTGGCCAGGTCGGCGACTTCGACGTCGTCAATCGGCGGGTCGCTGTTGGCCAGCGAGCAGGCGCCGGTCAGGCAGGGGACGGCCAGCGCCACCAGACGGGCCACGCCGCGCCAGGCGCTTGCAGACAGTGGGGGGGAAAGCGAGTTCATAGGCGGACCTCCGCTTGGACAAGGAGCATGTGTTCGGTGATGGCCGGGACCTGCTCGGCGAGGGCGCCCAGGCCGAGCGTGCCTTCGTAGCTGGCGACCAGCCGGACCAGCGCCGGCAGGGCATAGGACACTCCGCCGATCAGGCGAAGCTGCAGCGCGTCTCCCTGCGTCGTGTCGGGCCACAGCGCATCGGCCCGACCGAAGAAGCCGATGCGGACCGGAAGCTCGCCGCGCAGCCAGGCCGTGAAGTGGGCGGCGCTGCGTTCGCCCAGCCCCCCATAGCCAAAGGCCAGCGTGCCCAGCGCCCCCGCGCCAAAGTGCGGCGAGGCCTGCGTCAACCCGAAGCTGGCGCGTCGATTGGCGGCACTGCCTGTGCCCAGCGAGCCATCACGAAACAGCGCGTGAATCAGGAAGTCGGGGGCCTTGTGGCGCAGCGGCGCGACGCGCAGGACCACGGTCAGGTTCTTGCCATTGTTCTGCTCGCGCAGGGCCAACCCTTCGCCGTTTGCGACCTGCGCCGCGACCGATCCCAGGCCCCAAGGCAGCGCGGCTTCGAGGCTGGCGCCCAGATCGCCGGGCGTGTACAGCGCGTCGCGCTCCAGGCCAATCGGCCCCTGCACGCGGTAGCCCCACGAGGCCTCGGCGTACTGCAGCAAGAGGTCGGGCACCAGGCCAGCCCGCAGCGACAGGTAGTGGCGCAGCGGCGTGAGCTCGGCGAAGGCCCACTTCAGGCGCGGCACGATCGCGTCGCCTTCGATGCCGAAGTACGAGCGTCCGCCCGACGAGCGCACCGTATCGACGGTGATGTGGGTCCCACCCCAGCCGCGATAGCTGGCCCAGAGCGTGGCCTGGATGCGCGAAAGCTCGAACTCGTGGAACAGCAGATCCTGGCGACCGACCAGTCGATACGTCGCAAAGAGATCGCCCAAGAATCCGATGCGCAGCGGGCCCAGCTCGCCTTGCAGCGTCCCCGGGCCCTCGCCTGGCAGGGGTGGCGGGGCGGCGACGGCTTCGGGGGCGCTCGGCAGACCCGTCTCGGGGCGGCTGGGAGCTGCGTGCAGCGGACGTCCGGCCAGCCCAGCGACGATCAGGGCCGCGATGAGAGCCCAGGCGTACGGGGGGACCGAAGGTGGGCCGAAAGCGATGAAGAGTCGAGTTCGCAGCCGTCCTGGCGTCGAGCCAGGGGCCTGCGGCGAGCGTGGGGCCTTCATTACGTTCCTAGTTCGAGGGGAGCCTGGCCCCAAGCAGCGGGCCGAGGCGTTGGTGCGCGTCGCGGAACAGCGCGAAGTCACGGCGGAGGCAGTGGAGGTCAGCGGCGGCCGCCTGCTGGCTGTCGGCCACAAAATCTGGGGCATCCGGCGCGGTCAGCGTGCCCCCGAGGGCGCGGAGCACGGCTTGGGCCTGGCCACAGCGCGCGTGTCCCGCGGCGAGGAGCCCGCCCATCGTGGACGCCAGGGCCACGACGTCCGCCGCCGCATAGCGCCCCCCGCGCAGGCGATCGGCCAGCTTGAGGACGTCCAGATCCCGTCGTCCGCGCAGCACGCGACGCACCTGCAGCGACAGACTGCCGACGGAGACATAGCCCAGGTCGGGCTCGCTGTCGGGGCTTGAAAGCAGGCAGCGCGTGCCGGCATAGACCCGCTGTCCGTTGCTGCCCAGCGGTCCGCGGCCTAGCCACTGCGTCGGCTGCGGCGGGTCGCGCTCCTCTTTGAACTCCAGCAGCCACTCCCCTCCCTGCGACTCGCCAGCGTCGGCCGGTTCATCGCCGCGCAGCAGCACCCAGAAGCGCAGGTTGGGCCACGACGCCACCCCGGCACCCAGCCGCTGCACGGCGTCGAGCACGACAAACTGACCCGGCTCGCCGCGGCCGCGAAAGCGGGTCGCGCGGTAGAGATCGATCCACTGCCTGAGCTGGCTGGCATAGGGCTCCGGCATGTCGATCAAGTCGTCGCTGCGATGGAGCACTCGGCGCCCGTCGCGCACCTCGGTGTACTGCGTCAGCTCTTCTTTGTTCTCGAAGCGCTTTCGACCATCGGCCAGAAGCTCGGTGACGATGGCGCCCGCCGCCCCGGTCCCCTCGCGCACCGGCGGCATGGGCTTTCCGGCGATGGCCGTCGCCAGGGTTCGGGCATAGGCACGGGCCAGGGCATCGCTCGCCGCGGCCATCGTCTCGCCTGGCGTCTCGGCAACGCTGAGGGCGACCTGCAAGGCCAGCTGGGCCCGGCGCAGATCCCAGGCAAACGGTCCGGGCAGCGTGGCATCAAAATCAATCACGTCCAGCAGCGCACCGCCGCTATCGAACGTGACCCCGATATTCTCTAGGTGGACATCGCCATAAAGCTGCGTCTGCTCCGCTCCCTCGCCATGCGGCAGCGTGGCCCGGTCATCCTGATAGCGCGAGATATCACGATAGTAGGCAACCGCGGTTCCGCGTAGAAATGGCTGCAGCCCGCTTGTCATTAGTTCGTACTTCTGCGCAACCAGCTGCGGACGCGTGGACAGAAGATCGCGATCACTATCGATCAGTGTATTGAGCAAAAAGACCGTACGCGTATCCAGGCTAGGCTGACAGCCCAGACCCGCAAGGAAGCTGACCACGAGCCAGGGCCATAGGCTTCCGCAGCGACGGAAAAAATCGCCTGGACGCATCGTTCGGCTGACCTTGGTGGGCATCTGCAGCATCGCTCCCTACGCGGTGTAGGCCGCTTCCGTAGCGCAGATTATGATTCAGGGGAAGCGCCGGGGGGCAGTCACCCAAAGAGTTTGCAGAGTTGTCACAGAGGACATTTCGCTAACTTAGGAATGGCAGCGGGTTAAGTGGTCTTGATAACTAAATAAAATATGAATCTAGATTGGCGGTTTACAAATCCGACTCTCTGGGCCAGGCCGAGGGGCCCCCGGCCGACCCGGATGCACGGGCCGTCCCGGGCCGCGGCGTGGCGCCGGGCTGGCCGGACCGTCCCGCGGAAGGGCCCGCCCCGACGCTGTCCGCGACGCCTGCATTTTTGCTGTAACCGCGCGCCGGGCTGGGACGTAGCCAGCATGCACAAAACCTTGCACGGAGGCCCCCATCCCATGTCGACCTTGTCTCGCATCCTGTCCCTGTTTGTCGTGACCTTTGCCCTTGCCTGTGGCGGCGGCGCCAGCACCGACGAGCATCAGCTACCCCCGACCACCGGTCGCGCCGCCATCGAAGCGTGGATCAGCGCGGGCCACTACAAGGCCTGGCACTGCGAACCTTCGGCCCACGCCGCTCGCAGCCCGTCGCCGCACGGCCAAAATCGCATCTGCAGCAACGACGCCATGAGCAACTTGGCTGGCGCCGGCGAATACCCCGTCGGCTCGGCTGCGGTCAAAGAGCTTTTTGATGATGCTGCCAAGAACATTGTCGGCTACGCCGTCGAGGTGCACACCGCCGCCGGCAACACCGGCGACACCTGGTACTGGTACGAGCGCGTGCCGCTGTCCAGCGCCGCCCCGCACGACAGCAATGGCGTAGTCGCCGATGGCAGCGGTGCCAGCGGCCCGGCCCAGACCATCTGCGTCGGCTGCCACCAAGCGGCCGGATCGGATGCCGGGCACTCCGGACACAACTTCGTCTACACGCAGGTGAAGTAGTCGTCCATGGCGGGTCCCCACCGCGCATGACGGTGCTGCGCAGTACCGACCCGCCCGCCTCGCCACCTGCCCCCGGGCGGTCGTCCCGTCCGCACGCGCGGATCAAAAATGCGCTCCCTCCCCGCCGTCTGGGCTACTACACCCGCCCCGACGTGCCAGACGACAGCGATGAACACCTGATGCTGCGCTATCAACAAGGCGACGAAGCCGCGTTTCGTCTGATCTTTGCGCGCTATGGCGCGGCCATCTATCGCTACTTCTTCCATCGCACCGGCCGCGACGACGTGGCCAGCGACTGCGCCCAGACGACATGGCTGAACCTGCACCGCGCCCGCGCATCCTATCGACCGGGCGAGCGTCTGCGTCCCTGGCTGTATGCCATCGCTGCCAACCTGCGCATCGATCAAGTACGCAGCCGTCTGCGCTCGCGCGAACAGCTGACCGCCGACGGGGACCTGCCCGAGTGGCCGACGCAAAGCGGCGTGAACAGCACCGCCGATCGCGATGGGGCCGTGCGGCGTGCGCTCCTGTCCCTGCCTGACGATGCGCGTCACATCATCATCCTGCACCGCTGGCACGACCTGGGCTTTGCCGAGATCGCCGCCATCCTGGGCCAGGGCGAAAGTGCCGTGAAGGTCCGCGCCCACCGCGCCTATCTGCAGCTACGCAAGCTTCTGACCGACGGAGGCGAAGCCCCATGAGTGCACCCTGTCCGCTCGCCGCAGAGCTCGTTTTGGCCCTCGGCAGCCCCCTGTCCGATTCGTTGGCCGAGCACGTCGCCTCCTGCGTCGTCTGCCAGCGCGAGCTTGCTGAGTTGCGCCAGGTTCACGCCCTGCTGGCCCCGCCCGCCGTCGAGCCGCCGTCGCACACGCTGCAAGAGATCGAGGCGCGGGTGCTGGTCCGGCTGCGCGCCCCCCGCTCGCACCGCGTCGCGGCTGGGCTTTCGATCCTGTTTTCCGTGGTGGGCACGACGGCGGCGCTCTCGATGGCCTTGCACGAACACGCGCCGCAGGCGCCGCTGCGTGCCGCGCTGATTGCGCTTTTGGCGACTGGGATCGGCCTGTTTCCGTTTGCCGCCCGCCTGCCACCCCTGGCCGTGGTCGCCGCCAGCCTGCTGTCGCTGTCGACGGTGAGCGGGGCCGCGATGCTGCCGCTACGGGCCCTGGGCTGCCTGTTTGTCCTCTTCGGCATCGGGGCGGTGGCCGCGGCGATCCCGACGCGACTCTGGGCGCGCCGCTTCCTGCACGGCGGAGCACAGGCGGCCGTCATCGGGTTCGGCGGCCTGGCCGTACAGACCGCGCTGTGCAGCGTCACCGACGCGGTCCACGTCACAATCATCCACCTGCTGCCGGTGCTGGCCGGCTACGCACTGGGGGTGCTGCGAACGCCTGGCGCCGCCCCGCGCTAGGTGGTTATTAGTTAATTAATAAA
>DAORCZ010000383.1:0-7504 GCA_035345735.1 Pseudomonadota bacterium
CGACCTCGACACCAGTCGTGCTGGCTTCGACCGCACCGAAGTAGGCCAGGTGGCGGCCCAGGCTGCCCCCGATGACGAGCTCGGCGATCGCCATGGGCGTCAGCGTGGGTCGTGCCGCCAGCTCCCCCTGCGGTACCTGCAGCGCGACACCGACCTTGCCGACCGCTGCAAGCGGTGCGGTTCCCGGGATCTCACCAACGGGAAGCTGGGTTCGCCAGGCGCCAGGCTGCGCCGCGAGCTGGGGCCGTCCCAGCACCATCGGCGCCGTGCGCAGGAAGGCCTCGGCATCGCCGGGGATGCGATAGCCGTTGTCGCGAAAGGCCTCGCCAAACGGCGTCAGCTTTTCGGGCCCACCGACGTGACAGGTGGTGCACGACAGCCCATAGGTACGAGCAAACGCCGGGATGGCGTGAGCCGAAGGTTGCGCCGCCAGCGAAAAGACGATGGCCAAAAACACAGCGATCGGGCTGCGCATCACGATCCCCCGACGGTGGTGGCGGCAGCGCCCCCGTGCTGAATCCGCAGCGAGGCGAGATACGACAGCAGGCTGGCCTGTTCCGCCGTGCCCAGACGCAGAAAGCCATCGCGCGCCGCCGCCCCTTCGCCCCCGTGGGCCAGGATCGCCTCGCGCAGGTCGTGAGCCCGGCCATCGTGCAGATACGGCCCCGTCGAGCCGACGCCCCACAGGCGCGTCGTCATAAAGAGCTGCCGCGGCACCACGGGGAGCTCGCCCTGCCCCACCATCGGCAGCAGGTAGTCGGTGGGTGTGCGAGCCAGCGGCGTATCGCGCGGATCCGCCAGCTCGGGCCCGAGGTCGTGGCGGCGCAGATCCGAAAATAGCGGCAGCAAGACAGGACCCGGCAGTCCCAACCGCAGCGCGCGAGGTTCGCGGCCGTCCCGCGGCAAGTCCAAGAGCAGGCCTGCGCTGGCCTGCGTCGGATCGGCCAGCCAGTAGCGTGCATCTTCCAGACGCAGCATCGGTGTGTGGCAGTCGGCGCAGCCAATCGCAAGAAAGTGCATGCCACCGGCTGCGGCCAGGCGATCGACGGCGATGTATGAGGGCACCGGGAGCAGCGCTTCATATGCCACCAGCGCCGAGACTTGGCCCACCGAGAGCTCGTTCTTCACGCCATCCTCATCCGCATCGTCGGCCCCGACCAGCTCTTGCGGCTGAATCCCGAAGTGGCCAACCAGGGCGCCCAGATTCTGCGAGCGCAGAGTTGCATCAAGGCCCTTGGCCATGAACGGGCGGACGACTAGATCGGCTTGCACGGCACTGCCCAGGTACTGACTTTGGCCATCGGCTTCGGCGCGCAACCGGCCGAAGTCGATGCCCTTGGCGCTGAGGGCTCGCTCCTGCGGCTGACCCGTCGCCCGCGCCTGCGCGACTGCCTGCGCCTTCTGGGTCTGTAGCTCGGCGGTCATCTCGACGCCGAGCAGCTCGATGTAACCGGCCCCGAACAGGTGGGGTGGGTTGCGCTCGGCGAAGCGGCCGGTCTGCGGATCAAACAGGCGCAGGACATTGGTCGACAGCGAGCCAGCGCCATCCTGGATCGGCTGGTTGTGACACTCTAGGCAGGTCTGCGCTTCGGGTCCGTGTATGCGATCGAAGACACAGGCCTCAGCGACGCGCTTGCCGGCGCCTTCAGCACAGCCGAAGCGATGTTCAAACAGCACGTCCCCCAGCAGAAACAGCTCGGCGGCGGTGTAGCGACCTTGGTTGATGTCCTCCTGCGCGATGTTCTGCAAAAGGGGGCTGATCGCGCGCGGTGAGGCACAACCCCAAAGGCCTGAAAACAAAAGCCCCAGAGCGGCGAGGCCCGTGGGCGGCCGCAGCAAATGCAAAAGACTTGCAACGGATGCAGACGGCATCGCTAATCCTCCTTCGGGGCGGCGGCGGCCGCGGCGGGCGCAACCGCTGCCGAAACCGCGCTCGGCAGGGGGAGGCCAATCGCATCAGAGGACGTGCTGCGCTGCAGTCGCTGCAGCAGCTCGGACAGGTTGCGGATGGTACCGCGTAGATGCTCGGCGGATACGCGCAGCGCCTGCGCATCATCGGCGTGCCGCTTAGCCACGCGCGCCATCCCGCTGGCCGTCATGCTGATCTTGCGCCCGACGCGCTGCCCATCGAACTGGGTGTCGCGGATGCGCTGCAGTCCCTCGCGCAGCTCGCCAAACTGCCCACGAAAGGTCTGCACCGTGCGCTCCGGCGCAAGTTCGTGGTGGCCGTCGCGACGACTTGCTGAACCGCCGCCCAGGTGGCGTGTCGATTTTTTCAGATCGATCGGGGCCTCACTGCCATGCGCAAACGCGCTCAGCGACATCGACATCTGGATCGCCTGATCGATCAGCGCCGAGATCTCGTTCAGGCCGCGATCGATCTTCTGCTGCAGGGGGCTGATGGCCTCGGCGACTTCCTGGATCTGCTCTTCCTGCTCGTGTGCCCCGCGCTGCACCGAGGTTGCCGACTGGTCCAGCGCCAGCGCGGCATCGCCAAGCTGCTCGGCCAGCTGATGTCCCACCTGCATGACATCGGCGAGTCGTTTGGCCGCGCTCTCCAGGCTGCGCGACAGGATCCCGATCTCGTCCTGCCGTGATAGCAGACTGGCCGGCAAATAGCGGGTGGCGACCAGCTTCGCTCCGCCGAGCTGACCCGCGACTTCGCTGAGCTGGCGCAGTGGCCGCGTGATGCTGGTGAAGGTCAGCTGGCTCACCGCCAAGGTCAGCAGCAAGAGCACCACCAAGATCAGTGCGATCGGCCGCAGAATCCCGACGGCAAAGGCCCGCACTGCGGTCAGCGGCACCCCGATCAGCAGCATCGCGCGTCCGCTCGGCGCAATCTGAATGTGATAGCTGCGCTGCAGCCGCTCTAGCTCGGGGCTCTGGTTCTGCTGCAGGGCCAAGAGCGAGAGCGACTCGGCCCCGGGCAGCGTCGAAGCGCGCGCATCATCGAGGTGCACACTGACCAGCACCCCCAGGGGATCGGCATCCTTGTGCAGCACCGCATCCGTCAGGCGATGGCCGACCAGCAGATACCCCACGGACTTGGGCTCGCCAATCGGCAGGCGCAGAACCTCGACCAGCTCACTCTGCGCGGGCCCGCCGCGGGCGCTGGGCACTGCCAACAGCTCACCTCCGGCCGGCCAGTCCCGCTGCGCCAGCGCGGTGGCCATGAACTCGGCCCCGGCGCCATCGCTGGACAAGATCTGCCCTCCGCGATCGGTGATGGCGGCGACATCCGCCCCTTTTTGTTTGGCCAGCTCGACGAAGTAGGCCATCTGTTCGCGATCACCAGCCCCAAGATAGGCGCGCAGGAAAGTCTGGTTGGTGACTGCTTCGTAGACCGCTCGCCGCTGCTCGCGCTGGCCCTGCCAGTGTCGCCGCAGCGCAAGCTCACCGACGCGCAGCTGGCCGTCTAGCAGGACCTCAGCACTGCGTGCGGTCTGCGCCCCCAAGACCCAGCTGCCCAATAGAGTGCATACCAACGTCGCCAACAAGCCCGAGGCAAAGATCTGCGTGCGCAGACGCATCAGAGCCCTCCCCCCAGCGCTTCCGCACTGGCAGAGCGCACGGCGGTCGAGTCCTTGTTCGCGGGACGAAAGCGCAGATGGCAGCCCTGACAGGTCTCCTTGAGGTGCATAAACCAGTGCTCGACCCCCGCGGGGTGGCGAACGTACACGGCGTGTCCCAGGGCCCGGGCGCTGTCATGAGCCATACGGCTGTACACCTGAAACTCCGCGTCGGTGCGGCCACTGCCAGCGTCGCTGCCGGCCGACACCCCGGCGGGGCTGGGCACCGCTTTGGGGGCTAGCCAAGACACCCGCACGAAGCACGCCGCCAGCTGCTCAGCCAGCTCGCGGATCTCCTCGTTGCGCGCCTCGTCATTGCGGTCGCGGCGATCGTGAAACAGCCGCAGGCTTAGCTGGGACAGCCGAGGATTGACGGCATCGCGCATCAGCGCAGACAGGCTGAGATGCTCGGCGCTCCCCTCGGGCAGCGAACACTTGCTCGCCGCCTCGTGCGCTCTCCAGGCCCCGTCGCGCGGTTCGGGTCCGCTCAGCCCCGCCCCCGCCGCCAAAGACGACGGGCCCACCGGCGAAGGACAGACCACGCACCCAAAGAGCAAGCAGACCCACCCCACTAGGCTCGATCTCGGCAGCGACATTGGTTCCCCGGATGTGAGCGTATCCTCGCTGTCCGCCGCAGCCGATTCGTACAGACCGCAATGATTGCGCTTCTCGGCATCCGGACGGCTGTGCCGGCATCACATGTGGGTCCGGTTCGCCTAGACGTCACAGGAGGTGCGCTTGCCGCACCCGGGGGATGGGGTTCAGTGGGCGAGCCGAGCACGCGAAGCGTGGCCGCGACGATCAACTACATGCAGCCCGTACAGCTACATGCAGCCCGTACAGCTACCAGCGGTGCCGCGGTAGTTGCCAGTGGTGAGGAACCACTGCTTCTGCCCCGCCGTGGTGGTGCCGGTGCTGGTCTGCTGGTTGACGTGGTAGTGGTACACGGGCGCGCTCGGCGAATCGAGCGTGACGCCGGTGTGGCCGCCGTAGGTGTCAAGCGTCGGCATGCTGCCATCGGGATCGCGGCGACCGTAGATCGCGTAGCCATCGCGCATGACGCCGATGAAGTTGTTGTCGTCGCTGGAGATCGAATACGGCTCGCTGTGATAGTGGTACTG
The DNA here is from genome assembly GCA_035345735.1 of Pseudomonadota bacterium. Lineage (GTDB taxonomy): Bacteria > Myxococcota_A > Polyangia > Palsa-1104 > JAEUJZ01 > JAEUJZ01. Next base: position 4,691 of record DAORCZ010000383.1, read on the forward strand.
ACCGCTCATCTGCGGGTGCGCGCCGCAGGCATCGAAGGTCATCGCCTCTTGGAAGATGTCATCGCCGGGGGCCGCGAAGTTGCCGAAGATCGTCACGCCGTTGAGCGCCATGCCGACGACGGCACCCATCATCTTGCCGGCCGTCATGTTGGGGGCGGTCGGGAAGTTCAGGGTGTAGTTGCCCACCGCGATGGTGTTGGGGTTCGTCACCCCACTCGTCTCTTTCTGGTAGCAGGCGTTGCTGGCGGGAAAGTATTTGCTCTTGTAGTCGGGCTGGCCGTCGGACTTGGCGGTGACCTGGCCGCCGCTCATCGACAGCGTCACGCGACAGGAAAACTTCAGCCACATGCCCGACAGACCCGCCGCCTGACGGCTGGCCTGACAGCTACTGGTGTCCCGGGTCAGGATGGCGCAGCCCGCGGCGTTGACCGTCGAGGTCGCGGTGGTGTTCGCGGTCAGGGTGCACTGGCTCCCCGTGCCGCCATCCGCGCCGCCATCCGGGCCGCCGCCCCCGCCTCCAGGGGTTCCACCACAGGCGACAAGTCCAACTGCAAGCGATAGGGCCAAGTTTGCGCGTAGGGTGCTCAGCATCTCTCTCTCCTTGTCTTCATGAGATGCGTGAGCGCGCAATCTGCGCAACGCTGCGCGCAGTCTGTCGCTAAGTCGGCAGGAGCTCTGACAAATTCCCGTCGTGCTGCCGCCCGGCAGTGCGGGCAAAGATTTTTCGGAACCCGGCGCGGCGGCGGCTGTCACAGAGCCTAGTGCACGTGACCGAGTCCTCGGATCGCCTGCACCCAAGACGATCGACGAAGCACGCGGTGTCCGCCGACCTGGCCTAGCCGGGCAGCGCTGGACCGCCGCTGCGACCATGCACGTCCCCGCCGGCGCCCCCCGTGGTTGCCGACGCAGGAACGGGGAGGATGATCCATGCGCCCACACCGCTCGGAGACCGACTGTTCACCCACTTTCCATCCCAACCGCGTGTTCTTGGGCGTCACGGTGGCCCTCTCGGCACTGTCGGCCGGCGTGCTGTACCTGGGATCGCAGATCGTCAGCCCCAGCGGGCTGCGCCAGCTAACCCCCGACGACGCCGAGCGCCTGTATCGCATCGTCGTCACCCCGGAACCAAGCCCTGCCGAGAGCCCGCCTTGGCTGGAAAAAGCCGCCCCCGACCCCAAGCTGAGCCGGCGAATCAGCCATCGGCGACAGGTGCCGCAGCTACACATCCAAAAGTATCTCACCCGCTCGGTGCAGCTACCCATGGCGGTCAGGAATACGGGCATCCTCCACGTCCTGCGCCAGTCGGCCCACGGGGCCGCCCTGGCGGGAGGCGGGCTGAATGCCCTGCGCACGGATGCGGGAGACGCCCTGGGCAGCGGTTCGATCGGCGCAAGCTCAAGCGCCTACAGCGGGTCTGGAGTGCGCGCCGCGCTCAGCGCACCATCGCAGCCCGGCCCCGATACCTCGCGCTATCAGCCGCGCACCGATCACGGCATCACCGCCGTGGCGCAGCAGCCCGTGTCGACCTTTTCGATGGATGTCGATACCGGCAGCTACAGCAACGTGCGTGGCTACATCGATCGCGGCACGCTGCCCCCCGCCGATGCCGTCCGCGTCGAAGAGATGATCAACTACTTCCCCTACGCCTACGCCCCACCCACCGGCGACGCGCCCTTTGCCGTCAGCACCGAAACCGCGCGCTGTCCGTGGAATGCCGATCACCTGCTGCTGCGCATCGGCGTCAAGAGCCGCGAAGAAGCCAAGCAGGACATGCCGCCGGCCAATCTGGTGTTCCTGGTCGACGTGTCGGGCTCGATGCAGACCGAGGACAAGCTGCCGCTTCTGCAGGAATCGCTGCGCACCTTGGTGAGAAACCTGCGGCCGCAGGACCGCGTGAGCCTAGTGACCTACGCCGGGGACGAGCGCATCGCGCTGCAGCCGACCTCCGGCAGTGAGCGCGTGAAGATCCTCAGCGCCATCGCTGGACTCTCCGCCGGGGGCAGCACCGCGGGCGAAGCTGGCATCCGCACCGCCTATGCCCTGGCGCGCCGCAACCTGATCAAAGGCGGCGTCAACCGCGTCATCCTGGCCACCGATGGCGACTTCAACGTCGGCGTCAGCGACACCGAACAGCTCAAGTCCATCATCGCTGAGCAGCGCAAGTCGGGCGTGTACCTGTCCACCCTGGGCTTTGGCAGCGACAACTACAACGAGGCCCTGATGGAGCAGATCGCCGACGTCGGCAACGGCAACTACAGCTACATCGACAGCCTGAAGGAAGGCCGCAAGGTCCTGCACGATCAGCTGCAGGCGACGCTGCACACCGTCGCCAAGGACGTCAAAGTGCAGGTCGAGTTTCAGCCGGCGCAGATCCGCGAGTATCGCCTGCTCGGCTACGAAAACCGCATGCTGGCCCGGCAAGACTTCAAGAACGACGCCGTCGATGCCGGTGAAATCGGGGCCGGCGCCAGCGTCACCGCGCTCTACGAGCTAACCCCCTTTGGCAGCCCCAGCTCCGTCGAGCCACTGCGCTATCAGCCACCGCCCAGCGCCGACCAGCCCGGCAGCCCGCCCGCTGCCCACGCCGGGGAGCTCGCCTTCGTCCGCGTGCGCTACCAACCGCCCGAGGGTGGAGCCAGCCGCGAGCTTGCCCAAGCCGTGCCCGCCCCCCCGAACGCCACGCCGTTTGCCAGGGCCAGCGACGATTTCCGCTTCGCCGCCGCCGTCGCCGGCTTCGGTCAGATCCTGCGCGGAGGTCGCCACACCCAGGCCTTCGGCCTGCCCCAGGTCGTCGCCATCGCCGACGCCGCCCGC
>DAORCZ010000384.1:0-4825 GCA_035345735.1 Pseudomonadota bacterium
GTCGTGGGCGGCGGCCCCAGCGGCTCAACCACCAGCGACGAAGCCGGCCCAGGCACCGAGGTGTTGACGGTAGGCAGGTTGGCCATCGGGCGAGGCCGCTGCCGATGCTCCCATAGCAGGGTGATGCAGATGCCGGCAAGGATGGCCAACGCTCCCCCAGCGATCGCCAGGCCCAGGGTGGGTCGCCGGGACGGCTCAGGGGCGGCCGCCGCCGTGCCCTCGGGAATCAGCAGCGGGGGAGCCGCCAAGACCGGCGGCGGCCCTGAGGCGGGTCGCGCGCTCGGGGCTGGCGGGGCTGGCGCCGCCGGAGCAGAAGGTGTCGGGGCAGCGGCTGCAGGCTTGGGCGCCACGGGCAGCACGGGCACCGCGGGCACTGCCGGCACAACGCCTGGGCTGGGGGGCGGCGCACTGGCGGCAGGGACCGGCGGCGGCGGCGGCGGTGGCGTCGGTGTCGCCCCAGAAGGAATCGGCGGCATCGGAGCCCCGACCCGACCGGATGGCAGGGGCGGGCGTGCCTGGGGCACCGCATCCGCCGGAACCGCTGGCGGGGCGGCGACGGTCTCAACGTGAGCCGCAGAGGCCGTGCGGGCGGTCAGAGCGCGCACGAAGTCGACCATGGTCTCGTAGCGATCCTCGCGACGCTTCGACATCCCGCGCGAGATCGCGGCCACGGTATGAGCGGGGAGCTCGGCGGTACGCGGCAGCGGCCGGGGCGGATCGTTCACGATCTGCCGCAGGAGCTCGTCGGCATTGCCTTCGTCCCAGGGCAGCTTGCCGGACAGCATGCGATAGGCGATGACCGCCATCGCCCACTGGTCAGCGCGGCCGTCGATGGGCGTCGTCGTCTCGCTCAGCGTCTCGGGCGCCATGTAGCAGGACACACCCAGGGAAGCGTCGCGGGTGCCGGCCGGCGCCATGCGACGAAAGCGGGCTAGGCCGAAGTCCATGACGCGGGTGCTCTCGACGACGCGGTCGCCCAGGTCGTGGCGCACCAGGAATAGGTTCTCGGGCTTGATGTTGCGATGGACGATGCCGCTGCGATGCGCGGTCTGCAACGCGCTGCCCACCTGCTGGATGATCTCCAGCGACTGCGCGGACGGCAGCACTTCTTTGTGCTTGAGCCGCTGCTGCAGGTTTTCGCCTTCGAGCAGGTCCATGACGAAAAACGGAATGCCGTTCTCGTCGCGATCAAAGTCGGTGATGGGCAGGATGTGCGGGTGACGCAGCGTCGCGATCAGGCGCGCTTCGTCCTGAAACCGCTGGTACAGATCGGGACTGGCCGCCAGCTTGCGATGCAGCACTTTGACGGCGTAAAGACCGCCGCTCCGCACGTGCCGCGCGACGTAGACGGTGCCCACCGTGCCAGCGCCAAGGAATCGCTCGATGCGGTAGGTCTTGGCCAGGATCTGGCCGATGATGTTTTTGTCGCGGTTGTTCATCGACTTAGGTCGCTATCAGGGTTAGCGCGCCCTACGGGCTGCCACGGACACATGCCGAATCCGACCCGGCCTGCGCGAGCTTGGCATGCTCGTGTGGAGGGACCAAGGGGAGAGCGATGTCTTTTCAAGCAGATACATGAGCACTCCGCAGACATCGTACATCATCCGGGCGGGCCAGGGAAAGAGAAGCCTCGACGCCATCGTCGGCCGTTTTGGGGAGACCGCGGGCGAAGGTAGCCCAGCCGGCAGGGGGCGGCCCGGCCCACGCTTCTGCGCTTGAGCAGAGCGGCGCTGTGCGCTATTCCCGCCCCATGAAACTCCTCCGTCGGGTTGCCAACAGGTCGCTGGGACTGCTGCTGCTTTGGGGATGGGGCCCGCTGCCGGGATACGGCTGCGCTGGGGAGACCAACCCGGGAGGCACCGCCGCCGATGGCTTCCCGCCCCCGGCGATTGTCGATTCGCCGAGCGCGGACACGCCGGCCAGCGATACGGGTAGCGGTGGGGACGGACTGTCGGGCCGACTGACCACTCTGCGAGTTCACTATCCGCTGCCCGCCGGCAAGAACCTCAGCGCCCGCGGTTCGCTGGCCCCGCTCAACTGGAGCAGCGGGGCGACGATGACGCGCAAGTCGGCCGATGTCTTCGAACTCACGATCCGCGACCTGCGAGTGCCTAGCGGGGGCCGCCTGGAGTGGAAGCCTCTCGTCGACGACGCGACCTGGTCGCGCGGGCAAAACTACGCGGTCCAGCCGGGGCAGACGGTGGACATATATCCTCACTTCTATAACGGGGCTGGACGCTACCTGCGTCATTACACAGCGTTTGCCTCGACGGTCTTAGGCAACCGGCGCGGCGTCTGGCTGTATCTGCCGCCGAGCTTCGATGAAAATCCCGGCGCCCGCTACCCCGTGCTGTACATGCACGATGGACAGAACCTGTTCGATCCGCGCTACGCCTTCCTCGGCCGGACCTGGCGCGTGGCCGAGACGCTCAACGCCGGCATCGACGCTCTCGACCCGGGCAGCCACTTGCCAGAGATGGTGGTCGTCGGCCCCGAAAACACGTCGGACCGCATCTATGAATACACACCGACGCCGGGCGACGATCCCCGCTACCCAGGCGGGGGCGGGGACAAGTACCTGCGCTTCCTTGTCGAAGAGCTCAAGCCCGCCATCGAAGCCGATGCCCTGTTGCGCGGCCGACTGATCACCGATCGTGAGCACACGGCGCTGGCTGGCTCGTCGCTGGGCGGGCTAATTACGGCCTATGCCGGCATCACGCAGCGCCCGGTGTTCGGTCGGCTCGGCATCTTTTCACCGTCGACGTGGTGGGACGGACGCTACCTGCTGGGAGCGGTGGGCACGGCAGCGCCGGGTAGCCCGCGCTGGGCTGCGGTGTACGTCGACAGCGGCAAGCCCGATGACGGCTATGACGACACCTTCGCGCTCGCGCAGAAGTACCGGGACGGTGGCTATCGCGATGGCATCGATCTGCTTTACGTCGCCGAGCCAGGGGGCATGCACAACGAAGACGCGTGGGCGCGTCGCCTGCCGGCGGCACTACGCTTTCTGTGCGCCGGCTGGTAGCCCTCCCAGGGGCCGAGGGCCAACGCAGCGCACAAAAACAAAGACGCCCGCAGAGCGAATCTGCGGGCGTCTTGTTTGTCGGGGCGAGAGGATTTGAACCTCCGACTCCCTGGTCCCGAACCAGGTGCGCTACCAGGCTGCGCTACGCCCCGAGTCGTTCACCGACGCATAAAGCCGACGGTTGAGGTCCAAAAGAGCTACCCGACCTAGGGGGGCGCTGTCAACTAGTTTTCGTGCGGGGATGCCAGGTGAGCTCGACCTTCGAGTCATTGCCGGACAGGAGAAGCCGGGCTCCATCGTCGGACAGCAGGATTCGGCGAACGCGTCGCTCGCGATACCAGGTCCCGTTGGTCGAACACAGGTCCATGGCATAGACCCTGCGCTTTTCAGCCAGCAGCAGCAGGTGCAGGCGCGAGATCTGCCCGGACAGCACCTGCCGTAGCCCGCGGTCGAGGCAGGACTCCGACCGGCCGATAAGAACTCCGGCGTAGAGATCCGCCTCGCCGATTTCTAGCGAGACTGCGCGCTGCTGTCGCTGCAAGGTCAGACGCGCAAAGCCCGGGCTGGCCGGAAGGCCCATGACCCGCGAGGTGATCGATCGCGGCTCGGCGACTGCATCCTCCAGGCGCCGTGAACGCGGCAGTACCGTGACATGCGTCAGCCGCTGCGAGGCCTTGACGCTCGGCGGATCGTCCATCTCTTCCGGGGGCAGCTCGGCCTCGCTGGTACGAAACGGCGGCAGCTCTTGGCCGTCTCCGAGGATGCCGCTCTTCTGATGGAATTCGGGGAGCGGGACACAGCCAAACGTCGTGTCGCCGAGTCCCAAGAGCAGCGGCCCCATGACGCAGATCGACTGCCGAGGCTGACCATCAATGGTCGGGGGCTGGCCGGTGTGCAGGTCGAGCAGACGCAGCACCGGCGTGTTGCCGCCGATGACAAAGCAGCTTGCCAGCACATGCCGGTTGCTGATGCCAGCGCGTTTGGGAAGCTGTAGATCGCACTGCTCGTGATAGCCGACGACGGCGTAGCTCTCGGGAGAGGCCTCAAGATCAATCCAGCCAAGATCGCGGTCACGAACCCAGAACAGCCGATACCCCGTACGACAGGCGGCAGGCTGGTGCAGAAGCAGACGTGAACCGAAGCGATACTGATCGCGCAGCGTGACCTGCAGAGCTGCTGAGGCCAGCGCCGCACCGCCGGCAGAGTTGGCAGCCTGCGATGACGAGACGATGCGCAGGTGGGGCTTGCCTTCGGGCGCCCGCTCCGCGCTCGCCAAGAGCCCCAGGTCCGGCTTGATGAGGGGCGTGCTGTCCTGCTCGTCAGAGGCCATCCCTCTCAGTATAGCGGGATTGGCCTGCGCGCCGGCGAGTTCCATTCTTGCGCGCGAAGCAGAGGCATCGACCACGCCCGCACGTCGAACACAGACAGGGTTCGCACCAAACGCAGCCGACCGGGATTCTGGAGGAAGTCCCGTCTCTACGGTTTTTGCAGCTTGGCGCAGAAGAGAGGGAAAGGGGAGTCGAGGCGAGGGGGGAGAGAGCGGAGAGCGGCGTTGCAGAATCGCGCCCCCAGCTAAACGCTGGGGACGCCGCGAGCGGGGAGGCTAGGTGCCGCCGCCAGCGCAGCGGAAGTTGATGACCTTGCCCGGCGGGGGCGGCGCATTGCCCTTACGCCACACGCCAGCGACCACCGAGTCCTTGCAGACGTTCTCTTTGCTCTTCACGGCGCAGTAGCAGTCGTCCTTTTCCGGCATGCAGGCCGCGACAATCGTCGGATCGTTGATCGTCGGCTCCTTCGATG
>DAORCZ010000384.1:4925-7490 GCA_035345735.1 Pseudomonadota bacterium
TGGGCCTGCCCATAGATCGCCTGGTTGGCGGTGTAGAAGCACGAAGCGTCTGCGCCACCGGCTCGGTTGAGGTAACCCGAGGCATTGCCACCGGCCCCGCGGCTGATCACCACCTTGCCGGGGTTCGCGCTGGCATCGATCTGCGGCTGGGTCCAGATACCGCTGATCAGCAGCTTGTCCTGCGGCCGCAGGGTCGAGAAGAACTTGAAGTACTTCTCCGTCGGCTCCAGGTAGTTGTTCGGGCGCTCTTTGCAGTTGGTCTTCACGCCCGGCGTGTTCAGCGGTTGGTCGCACTGAATGCTGCGCGCCAAGCAACGATAGTCGACGTTGTAGCAGTCGTAGCTGGCGTTCGGGTCACCGTCGGCACAGTCGCGGGTGTTGGGGTTGTTCTCGATGCGCTTGTTCATCTGCACCGAGCAGTCGTCTTCATCGGTGATGAAGATGACGGCGAGCACCGAATTGGGGCGCAGGAAACCCGCGTTCTCGGGACGGTGACCGTCGAGAGCACGACGCGCGCCTTCGAGCTGACCTTCGATGCCGCAGCCCCCATCGCCAACCAGGGCCATGCACTTAAATGCGTTGATCGGGCCCTGGTCGACCATCTTGCCGGTACCGGGATCGAGCTTCAGATCCTGCGGCACGTTGGTGCGACCATCGATCTTCGAGATGTAGCGACGGCCATCGACGGGCACGAACTTGTCATTCGCGCACAGCTCGGCGCAGGCATTGCGCGAGTCCGCCGTCGGCAGGCTGCGCGCCGTACACGGCAGGTTCTGCAGCACGCCGTCATCGCCTTCGAACTCGTCGCACTTGCCGATGTTGCCGCCCCACGGTTCGCCGGGCCGCACGTTCGAGCCGATGTCCGAGGTGGCGATACCAACCTGATAGTTGGCGCCGGTGCCATCGATAATCTTGATGAACTGCGGGATGGCGTTGGCCATCGCCTTCTGCTTCGGCGCCATCGACGGCGAGTTGTCGATCAAGAAGAGGATGTCGACGTCCTTCTTGAGCCGTGTATCGAAGACATCGCCGGTGACCTGTGCCAAGCAGGCGTTGATCGCAGCGTTCTTCTCGGCCTGTGTGCCTTTTTCCGGCACCGGGCAAGGACTGCCGACCTGCGGGGCAGTACAAGCGCCCATCGAGAGCGCGAAGCCGCCATAGGCCAGCGCTTGCATAAGGGTGAAACGGCTCATGGACTCCTCCGTGTTTTTTCGTCTGAATCGAGCGGTCGCCGCCGTAGAGGCTGTGGCGGGACCAAAGTTGGGCGGAACGTATCACAAAGTCAGGCGGCGGATCATCTAGTTCGCTTTGTTCGCTGCGTCGTTCGGGGCGATGCGGTTCGTCCGTTCTGACCTAGCCGGCCCTGCCGATCTCGCAGGTCATCGCCTCGGCCCTTCCTGCAACGATTGCAGACCACGCCATCGCATCGCTTGCATGTGAACCTGGGACGATTGGGCAGCAAACCTTACAAAAGCGCGGCAAATTTTCTGCACCCAGCCACAAGGTCGTCGAAACTGGCAGGGATGGCTCCGCTCGCTCCTCCCGCTGTCGGTGATCTCCGCAGGCTCCCCAAAGTCGACAACGTGCTTTCGCAACCGGATGTGGCGCAGCTGCTGGCTTGCTTGCCCCGCTGGGCGGTGGTTGCCGCTGTGCGCGCCGAGATCGCCCGCCTGCGTGCTGAGCTCATGCACGGCGAAACCACGCCGCCGACGGACTCGCTCGATGAGGGGGGCGCTAGCAAGTCGATCCGTCTCGATGTCGAGCGCATTGCTCAGGATGCCACTCGGCGCACAGCGCCCACCCTCCGCCGGGTGCTCAACGCTACCGGGGTGGTGTTGCACACCAACCTGGGTCGGGCTCCCCTCGCTGCGGAAGCTCTGCAAGAGATCAGCGCGATCGCGGGTGGCTACCTGAACCTGGAATACCGCCTAGACGAGGGGCGCCGCGGTAGTCGCCAAGATCACCTGCCAGCCCTGTTGACCCAGCTCACCGGAGGCGAGGCCCATCTGGTCGTCAACAACAACGCCGCAGCGGTCCTGCTGATGCTGGCCGGCCTGTGCGAAGCGGGCGAGGTGGTTGTATCGCGTGGTGAGCTTGTCGAGATTGGCGGCTCGTTCCGCGTCCCGGATGTCATGCGGGCTTCCGGCGCCCGCCTGCGCGAGGTAGGCACAACCAACCGCACCCATCTGCGTGACTACCAGGCGGCGCTCTCGCCCCAAACAAAGGCGCTTATGAAGGTGCATCGCAGCAACTTTGCGATCGTTGGTTTCGTCGCTGAAGTGGCTCTCCCAGCGCTGGCCGAGTGCGCGCACGCCGCCGGGCTCCCCTGCCTGCTCGACCTCGGCTCAGGCCTCCTTAGCCACGCCAATCAGCGGTGGTGCGACCTACCGATCGGCGACGAACCCTCGGTACAGTCAGCGCTCGCGGCCGGCTGCGATCTGGTCACCTACTCGACGGACAAGCTCCTCGGCGGACCACAAGCTGGAATCCTCAGTGGTCGCCGCGAACTCATCGATCGGCTGCGCAGCCATCCGCTTCTGCGGGCCCTGCGCCCCGACAAGCTGA
>DAORCZ010000385.1:0-7488 GCA_035345735.1 Pseudomonadota bacterium
CATCAAGCGGCTCTGACCTTCTTCCGACGGCTGCGGCAGGTGGTTGCCGTCCGAGTTGGCTTCGATGCCGATGATCTCGGCATAGATCTTGGCGCCGCGGGCGAGCGCGCGATCGAGCGGCTCGACAACCAGGGTGCCGCCACCGTGCGCGGGTACGAAGCCTTCGCGTCGGGTGTCGTAGGGCCGGCTGGCGCGCTGCGGATCCTCGTTGAAGCTGCGATAGGTGATGGCGCCCATGAGCGCCATGGCGTGCAGCTCGACCGGCGAGAAGTCGAGGACGGCGCCGGTGACGATGGCGCAGTCGACATCGTGATAGCGGATCTCATCGATGGCGCAGCGCAGCGCATGGTTGCCGCTGGCGCAGGCCGAACCGATCGTATAAATCGGCCCTTTGACCGGCAGCAGTTCGGACACCGATCCGGCGTGGTCGGTGTCGAGGCCGGTGAGCGCCAAGAGCGAGTCCATGTAGTCGGGCTCCTCTGCAAACTGCAGGCGGCCTTCGTACTGGTAGTTGAAGTTGATATTGTGGCCAGCGACGATGCTGGCGATGCGAGTGTTGTCGAGGATGCCCGCCGCCGTCGCCTTATCGAGCCCGGCATCGAGCCAGCCGTCGAGCGACATCAGCATGGTCAGCTTCGTCGACCACGGCGCGGTCTTGAGCAGCTTGCGCAGGCGCTTGTAGACGTCTTCGGCCACGCGGCCCTCGAACGACTTCACCTTGGCCGCGATGTCGTAGTCCGAAAGATCAGCGCCGACCTTGGAATAGATGCGCGAGGTGTCGAGCTGCTTCCAGTTCGACAGCGCCGAGCGGCCGGCGAGCAGCCCCCCATGAAAGGCGTCCAAGGTGTCGCCCAGGGGCGTGTTGATGGACATGCCCGTGATCACGACACGCCTATTCGTCGACAAGGTAGACCTCCACGATGCAGAAGGCGGCGATCGTGTCGCCACGCAAGAGTTGACCGGCACAGACCACGGTGTAGTCGTCGCGCTCGACCACTTGAGCCAGGATGTCAAGCTGCGCGCCAGGACCGACTTCAGCCATGAACTGCGCGTGATGAATCTTCAGGAAACGCACGTCAACCGACGGTGCGCCGGGGGTGATGCTCAGGTTTCCGGTCTGCGCGAAGTGCAGCAGGCACAGGCCCATCTGGCCCATGGTCTCGACCTGCAGCACGCCGGGATAGACGGGAGCGCCGGGGAAGTGGCCGGTGAACACCGGATCGTCCTCGGCAATGCGGCGACTGCCGCGGATCGCGCCCTGCTTCAGATCGACCGCGCTGATGCGATCGACGAACAGGAAGGGCGGGCGGTGACGCAACAGGTGCTGGATGTCAGCACTGGAAAAAGACACCTCGGTTGTCGATTCGCCAGGCGTCCACAGCGGCTTGCGCCGGGCCGATTTGGCGATCGCTTCGTGGCTAGGCAGCATCGCGGAGCCTCGCACAGGTGGCAGTAAAGGCAGTCTGGATGTCGTCGGGACTGTCGGTCTTGTAGCGATCGACTCGCTTCCAGCGCGGCGACAGCAGGTTGTACAGCACACCGCGCGGCCCGACTTCGATGAACGAGACGCTGGGCAGCGTTTCGCACAGGAGCTCGATCGACTCGCGCCAGCGCACCGACTCATAGACGTGTCGCAGCAGCAGACCGGTGATCGTGGCCTGGTCCGGCTGCGGCAGAAGCTGCGCCAACACGTTGGGCAGATACGGGCGGTGGGCCGGTTGGAACTTGGCGGCAGCCAGCGCCGGCTCTAGCAGATCGGCGACCGGACGAAAGCGCGAAGAGTGCATCGGCACGCGCTGCTCGATGACCACCGGATCGATCGAGAATTCTTCTTCGAGGATGTCGATGGCCGCATTGACCGCCGCGTGCTCGCCCGAGATCACGTGCTGCTGCGGCGAGTTCAAGTTGCCGACATCCAGCGAGCCGTGATTGCGGGCCCGCTCGACGACTTCGAGCAGCTCATCGAGCTCGATGGGAAAGCACGAGGCCATGGCCCCACCGCACAGCTCAGCCCCGCGATCGTAGGCGGCCCCGCGGGCATCGACCAGGCGCAGCGCCGACGGGAAGTCGAGGCAGCCGATGTGCACAAGATGGTTGTACTCGCCCAGGCTCAGGCCCAACGAGTACTCAGCGGTGATGCCGTGAGCCTCCAGCGTCTCTAGGAACAGCTGATTGGCCAGGAAGACGCCGACCTGGACGTCGCGGTTCTGGGCGAAGGCTTCCGGGTTGTCGCGGTGGTACTGCGATAAGAGATCGCGGCCGAGCAGATCCGAAGCTTGCTGCACGCGCTCGCGGTTCTCGGGCCGCAGCGAAAACAGGCGATCGAACATCGCCCCATCGCGAGAGCTCTGGCCGGGGAACATAAAGACGCGCGTCATGCTTACGACGAGCCCCACGAGCCGCTGCCACGCCCCACGCCATGGTCGGCAGGGGCTCTTCGCAAGTCGGCACGGTTGTCCTCCCTGAACCAGAAGTCAGCGAGGGGGTGGTTTTCTGCGTGTGATAGGTCCATCCGTTCACCAGCTGGGTTCGCCCGGCACGGGCTACACCGTTCGCCCCAGGCTTTGCAAGATGGGCGCCACGCACTAGACCGCCAGTCTGGACAAGGGGGTTCTGCCCCGATTTCCCCGTCGTGCGGTGCTGCAATTTCGCACCTTCCCGCCTGTCAGAATTTCGACAGAGTGACGGCCAATTTTGCACGACCGCAGCGGTGGGGATGACGCATCGCGGCGAGCGAATTCGCACGCTGGCCCGGCCGCTGACTGCGACGGTCAGGGCTGCTTGGCGCTGGGGGCGTCTTCGCTGCGACGACGCAGGACGGCCGCGAAGAAGCCATCGGGGCCACCGGGCGTGGGCAGCGTGCGCAGAAACTGGCCGTCGGGGTCGCTGCAGCCAGCGGCCCGGGCCAGGCCAAAGATCTCTTTGACCGGCACCAGGCTAAATGTGGGGTTGTGCTGCAGAAAGGCCTGCACGATGTTCTCGTTTTCTCGACGGAGAACGGTGCAGGTTGAATAGATCAGGCGCCCGTGCGGACGGACCAGACTCGCGGCGCCTTGCAGAAGGCGGGACTGGGTGGCGCACAGCTCATCTATGTCGCTGGGCCCAAGTCGCCAGCGGGCCTCGGGATTGCGGCGCAGCACGCCCAGTCCCGAGCAGGGGGCATCGACCAACACACGATCCGCTCCCGCTTGCTGCAGCCAGCCCGGCAGCCGGGTAGCGCCACCATCCTGGGTCCAGTCGTCGGGCAGGCACAGCGCCTGGACGTTGGTGAGTCCGGCGCGGCGCGTCCGGCGCGAAAGCTCCTCCAGCTTGCGGCGATCGACGTCGAGCGCGAGCAGGCGACCGCGGTTTCCGAGGAGCGCGCCCAGGGCCAGCGTCTTTCCTCCGGCCCCGGCACAGGCGTCGATGACGACCCCGCCCGGCGGGGGGCTGACCAGCTCGGCGATGAGCTGGCTGCCTTCATCTTGTAGCTCGATCCATCCATCCGCGAAGGTCGCGGTGGCGTAGACATTTTCGTGGCCGTCCAGGTACAGACCGTCGCTGGCGAGCGGCGTTGGGTGGGGGATAAGGCCCTCAGCCTCCAGCCGTGGCATGGCGTCTTGCCGGCTGCCGCGCAGGCGATTGACGCGCACGCACAGCGGCGCTCGCTCGTTCTGGGCCGCGAGGATCGAGAGCGTCTGCTGCCGCCCCGCCCCGTCGCTGCCGAAGCTCGCCAGGACGCAACGTACGAGCCATGAGGGATAGGACAGCGCATCGCCCACCGCTTCGACCAGCTCGGCCAGCCGGGCGGAATCGTCGATCGCGGAGCGCTCAGCTTGCGCGCTGTCGCGAAAGTTTTGCGCAAGCTGCCTGCGCGCTGCCTGCAGAGCCGTCGCGCCCAGGCCCTGCGCGGTGAGCAGCGGCAGCAGGGGGGCGACGATCGCTTCATCATCCGTCGTGCTGCCTTCGCAGAGCCAAACTAAATAGAGCTGAAGCGGGCTCGGTTGCCGAAGGGCCGGGTTGGCCGACAAGCTGGCCAGCCGTCGCAGCCGACGCAGCAGGCGCACACAGCTATGCAGCGCATCGCCAACAAAGCGACGCTGTCGCGAGTGCAGACCCCGATCTCCGCGCAACAGCCGCGCCGCCTCGGCCATCGCGGCGTAGAAGCCGCTCTGCGGTGCCAGCTCCAAAACCCGCGAGAGCAGCGAGAGCACGAGTCGACCCGCCGGGCTGCTCGGCAGTACATCAAAGATCGGCAGACCCAGGACGGCGCCTCCCGGGCTCCGGCTGGGTCCCTCGCTTCGCTGATGGCCGGTCGATCGCGGCGCCACTTCATGACGCATAGCGTCGAGAAATTCTCCGGCCGGCCTCTTTTCCCGCGAAAACCTCTCTGCTAGATTGGCGCCCCGCTCACGCCGCTGCCCTGAACTCTTGTGCATGTCTCTCTCGTCGTATCGCGACTGGTTTCACCCCGGGGTCGCCGCTGTGGGCGCGGAGCTTAGCCACACTTAGCCCGAAGCAGCAATCGCTCCGAACATCACCTGCTCCTGCTTACCAACCTAGAGGTTCAGCGAAAATGTCCAAGAAACCGCAAGCCGTCGAGCCCGCCCCCAAGAATGTCGCTGAGAGTGCGTCGCATAAGGCGAACCTCAACGACACCGTCAACCTGCATGTTGAGCACGCCGCCCGCCTGATTGGGATGCGCGACGAGGTCTACAACATCCTCATGCACCCGAAGAACGAGATCATCGTCAACTTCCCGGTGCGCATGGACGACGGCAGCTACCGGATGTTCAAGGGCTACCGCGTGCAGCACAACAACATCCTTGGCCCGTACAAGGGCGGCATCCGCTACCACCAGGACGTGACGCTCGACGAGTGCAAGGGCCTGGCGGCGGCGATGACCTGGAAGAGCGCGCTGCACGACATTCCGTTTGGCGGTGGCAAGGGCGGCATCAAGTTCGATCCGCTGAAGCACAGCCGCGATGAGCTAGAGCGCATCACGCGCCGCTTCACCCACGCGCTCGCCGGCAGCATCGGTCCCGAGTACGACATCCCGGCTCCCGACATGGGCACCAACGCCCAGACGATGAACTGGTTGATGGACACGTACATGAACATCGCCGGCGCGCTCGACAAAAACGCTATGCGCCGCGTCGTCACTGGCAAGAGCATCACCTGTGGTGGCTCGCTCGGTCGCGAGGCTGCGACGGGGCAGGGCGTGGTGCACTGTCTTGTCGAGTGGGCCAAGGATCATCGCTTCGATCTGCAGGGCAAGACCGTCGCCATCCAGGGCTTCGGCAACGTCGGATCGTGGACGGCGAAGATCCTGTCGCAGCTCGGCGTCTCGCTGGTCGCAACCGGTGACTACCGCGGCTACCTCGCCAATCCCGAGGGCCTAAACCCGCACAAGCTGGCCGAGCACGTGAAGAAGACTGGCTCGGTCGTTGAGTATCGCCACGGCACGGCGATCAGCCGCGACGAGTTCTTCGCCATCGACTGCGACATCTTCGTCCCGGCCGCGCTGGAGCACGAGATCAGCGCCAAGGAAGCCAAGTCGCTCAAGGCCAAGGTCATCGCCGAGGGCGCCAACGGCCCGACGCTGCCCGACGGAGATGCCGTCCTGCGCGAGCGCGGCATCGACGTCCTGCCCGACATCCTGGCGAACGCCGGCGGCGTCACCGTTTCGTACTACGAGTGGCTGCAGAACAAGCGCTCCGAGCGCTGGGAAGCCGAAGAAGTGGCCGAGCGCCTAGAGCGCAGCATGAAGAAGAACTACGCCCATATGCGCGACTTCGCCGAGGAGCGCAAGGTCGACTTCCGCACCGCGGCCTACGCCATTGGCCTGGAGCGCATCCAGAAGGCCTACCTCGATCGCGGCATCTGGCCATAAGACGTCACGATGCATTTTGTCGATGAGTGCGTGATCTTGGTCAAAGGCGGCGACGGCGGCAACGGCATCGTCGCCTTTGACGCTGGACCCGGGCGACCGCGCGGCGGACCGACCGGCGGCGATGGCGGCAACGGCGGCTCGGTCATCTTGGTGGCGCAGGAGCAGATGAGCACGCTCCTCGATCTGACCTTCCGTCGCGAGTTCCGCGCCAAGCGGGGCGAGCACGGCGGGGGTCGCGATCGCGCGGGCCGGAGTGGCGAAGATCTGATCGTAGGCGTACCGCGTGGTGTGGTGGTCAAGGATGCGACCGGCGCGCTGCTGTGCGACCTGGCCGAGGTCGGGCAGCGCTTCGTGGCGGCCCGCGGTGGGCTGGGCGGACGCGGCAACCTCCACTTCGCCACCCCCACCTGGCAGGCCCCCGACTTTGCCGAAGAGGGTGAAGCCGGCGAGGAGCGCGAGCTTTCGTTAGAGCTCAAGCTGCTCGCCGATGTTGGCCTGCTGGGCTATCCCAACGTCGGCAAGTCGTCGCTGATCGCCCGCGTCTCGCGCCTGCGGCCGAAGATCGCCAACTACCCGTTTACGACGCTCAAGCCGAACCTCGGCGTCGTCGCGCTGCCGCTTGGCAGTCGCATCACCGATCGCAGCTTCGTCCTCGCTGACCTGCCGGGACTTATCGAGGGTGCGCACGCTGGCCACGGCCTGGGGCACCGCTTCCTGCGTCACCTGTCGCGGACCCGTGTGCTGATCCATCTGCTCGAAGTCAGCGACGAGCCGGGCCGCGATCCGCTGCATGACTACGACGTGCTGCAGGAAGAGCTTCGTCGCTACGACCCCGAGCTGGCGAGCAAGCCGCAGCTCGTCGCTCTCGGCAAGCTCGATCTGCCGTCCAGCCGCGAGAGCTTCCCGACGCTGCGCGAGGCCTTTGCGCGTCGCGGCATCACGCTGTGGGGCCTGTCGGCGGCGACTGGCGAAGGGGTTGCCGACCTGATGAACGAGGTCTTTCTGCAGGTTCGGCGTCCGACTGCGTCCCCAGAAGCGGCTCGCTCCATGGCATAATGTCTCGTAATTTTCGCTACAACTCGGCCCCCCTAGGGAGGAGACGTAGCGACAGCGAGATCCATGGTCGGAGTCGGACAGCGCATCGGCAACTACCGCGTCCTGCGCAAGCTGGGCCAGGGCGGCATGGGTGCGGTCTACGAAGCCGTCCAGGAGGAGATCGGGCGTCGGGCCGCCATCAAGGTCCTTCTGCCCGACTTTGCCAAGGATCAGCAGAGCATCCTGCGCTTCTTCAATGAGGCGCGCGCCGTCAACATCATCCACCACCCCGGCCTGGTGGGGGTCTTCGAGTCGGGGCGCCTCGACGACGGTGCCGCCTACATCGTCATGGAGTACCTGTCGGGCGAGCTTTTGACCGCGCGCTTGGAAAAGGCCGGCCAGCTGGCGCACCCCGACGCCATCAACATCAGCCGCCAGATCGCCTCGGCCCTGCGCGCCGCCCACGAAAAGGGCATCGTGCACCGGGATCTCAAGCCCGACAATGTCATGCTCGTCGCCGATCCCGAGATGCCCGACGGCGAGCGGGTCAAGATCTTCGACTTCGGCATCGCCAAGCTGCG
>DAORCZ010000386.1:0-7453 GCA_035345735.1 Pseudomonadota bacterium
GAAAAGACCGACGAATCACGCCGGGTGCTGAAGTCCTATCCGGTCTTCAACGCGGATCAGGTCGAGGGGCTGCCCGAAAGGTTTTACCCAGCCGCGACGCTCGAGCTGGTCGAACCTGAAGGACGTGAGCTGTCGCTCGACGCCTTTTTCGCCGCCATCCCCGTCAACCTGCGTCACCAGGGCAATGAGGCCTATTACGAGCCGACCGCTGACCGCGTGACAATGCCGCCGGCGAGCCTGTTCAGCGGCTTCGACCACTATTACGCCACGCTCGCACACGAGCTGTCGCACTGGACGGGTCATGCCAGCCGTCTCGGGCGCGATCTGAAGAACCGCTTCGGCACGGCGGCCTATGCCGCCGAGGAACTGGTCGCCTTATCTGGACAGTCTGCACCACACATCACTTTGCAGTAGGATGCTGTGATGGACGCCGACGGTAGGCAGTAATCAGGCTGGCCGTAGCGCTGACCCAAGAGCTGGCGGAGGCCAGCCTGATTGCTGCCGGGCCATAGCGCGCAACGGTGCGAGGTCAGCTTCCGGGTGGGGGTCCGGGGGAGGGTTTCGCGCCGATGTCGGTCATTTCTGTTTGCGAGCACCGCGAGGCCAAGGGTCTCGACGCGCATGTGCCCCGGATCCTGCGCGACGACGCGCCCTATGATCCCGATCTGGATCGCTTCTTTCTCGATCTGCCGCTGTCGGGCATCCGTTCACGGCACTCGCTCCGCGCCTATGCCTATGATGTCGCAGTCTGGCTGCGCTTTCTCGATGCCTCCGACAAGACCGTGTGGACTGCGACCCGCGATGACGTAGACGCCTATCATCGTGAGCGACGCCGCGACGAAGCCGATCACCGGATCACGGCGGCAAGCTGGAACCGCGCCGTCGCCAGCCTCGACCGCCTCTACCGCTGGGGCGAGCAGCAAGGGCTGATCACTGACGCGCCGTTCAGCCGCCGCGCCGTTTGGCGACCGGCGCAAGGCGGCCGTCGCGGCATGATCGCGGCGCGCAATGACGCCTACGAACGTGTCGCTAGGCGATCGGATGTGCGGTTCGTCACGATGGACGATTACCGCATTTTCCGCGAGGTCGGCCTGCGCGGCCTTACCCCTGACGGCACGGAGCGCCCCGGCGCTCGTGATCGGAACGGGCTGCGCAACGCGCTGTTCGCCGATCTTCTCGTCACCACTGGCCTTCGCCTCGAAGAAGCGTCAGGCCTGCTCACTGTCGAGCTGGCAGCGATCGACCGCGCCGACGGTGACGCCCAACAACTTTGGCTGCCTCTCCCGCCGCCGCTCACCAAGGGCGACCGGGGGCGCAGCGTTCTGCTCCCGCGTCGGCTGCTTCGTCAGATCGCCGCCTATGTCGCCGTCGAGCGCGCTGCGGGCGTGGCCAAGTTCGCCGCGCGCGATGGCGCGGCCAGTTTTGAGCGACCGATCCCCGTCACTCGCGCCGGTCTCGACCGCATGCGGGATGTCTGTACCCCGGAGGAACGATGCCGCCTGATCCTGTGCGATGAGGATGGAACGCCCCGGGAGCCGGCGGCGCTATGGCTGACCGAGGTCGGGCAGCCTGTCCGCCCCAACTCGTGGGAGGTGATCTTCACCCGCGCCTGCAAGAGGTGCGAGGAGAACGGCTTTCCGCTGTCGATCAGCCCGCACCAGCTTCGTCACACCTTCGCAGTCCATATGCTCGCGTTGCTGATCCAGCAGCGTTTACGCGAAGCCGCATTGCCGGCGGGGCCGGTCGAGGGTTACCGGCTGATCCTGGGCGATCCGCTACAACAGGTGCAACGCCTGCTCGGTCACGCGAGCCTCACCACCACCTATATCTACCTCGACCATATCGCGACCCGCGCCGATACGGTGGACGCAGCCGTAGAAGAGCTGCTCGCGCTGCTGCCGGGACCGCAGGGCGCATGAGCAAGCGCCCCCGCAAGGGCCGGCCCGTCGCCTTCGCGCCGATCACGCCGGAGCCACCGCAGCCCGATCTGGTGCTCGGCCTCAAGTTCACCATCGAGGCGCGGCATGGCGGAACGGTCCTGGTCGATATGACCGGCCTCCATCCTCGTCCGCTCGCCATTGCCTTTGCCGGTGCGCTGCGCCGGTCAGCGGCACTCGGCGGATCGATCGGAGCGGCCAGCGTCATCAAGCAGTATCTTCAGGTCTATCGTCACTTTTTCGCCTGGCTTGCCGACGAAGCGCCGAAGGTGGCCGGCATCCGTGATCTCCGCGCGACCCATATCGATGGTTTTTCCTCCACGCTCGAGCGGCTCGGGAAGAGCGCGATCAACCGGCACATAATCGTAGGCAAGGTGATCAACACGTTGCGCATGATCGAGGCCGACCAGCCCGATCGGATCGCGCCCGATCTGCATGAGCGGATTCGTTACACGCTGGCCACTTCGGCAGGTCGCTCGACCCCGCGCGATGCCTACAGTCCGTTCGTCGCTCGCGCACTGCGCGAAGCTGCAAGGGCCGATATCGAAGCGATGTTCCGCCGTTTCGGCACCGATGACCATACCGATGACGGCGATCCGATCATCGCCAGGGCGCGCGCTGAGGTCGAAGCGATCATCGCACGACAGGGCTTTATCGTCGCAGACCATCCCGCGCTGAAGAGCCTCTATTTCATGCGCTCGCGGCGCGGTCTGCCGGTCAGCACGCTGGTCGACGACCTGCATCGCCGCCATCATCTCCACGTCACCGATATCCCCCCATTGTTCGTGCTACTTTCGCTCGATACCGGCCTGGAGCCCGAGTGCTTGAAGGCGTTGACTACTGATTGCCTGGCCAACCCATCCGCTGGCACTGTCGAGCTGCGCTACCTGAAGCGACGCGCCCGTGCTGCCGAGCACAAGAGCATGCGCGTGCGCGACGGCGGCATCGGTACGCCAGGCGGTCTTGTCCGCCGGCTGATCGAGGTCACGGCAGTTGCGCGTCAACATCTGTCCGCTGATTGTCTCTGGGTCTACCACAACGCTGGCGGGCTGCACGCCGGTATTCGTCATCCGCGCGAACGACTCGACGCGTGGGTGGCTCGGCACCGGATTGTCGATGACGACGGCAAGCCACTCTACCTTCTGCTTTCCCGCCTTCGTAAGACCCACAAGGCGCTGTGGTACACCAAGACCGAAGGGCATATGGCCCGGTTCGCGGTCGGGCATAGCCGTGAGGTCGCCGCGCGCCACTACGCGGATCTACCCTCGCTCCGGCCCCTGCACGAGGCCACGGTCGCCGATGCCTTCCGCGAGGCGGTCGACGCTGCGATGCCGACCATACTACCGCCCACTGCGGAGCAGGCGCTGCGCGAAGCGCCCGAACAGGCCGTGCCGCTGATGCCGCCAGATACGGTCGATCCACTGCTCGACGGCGAACAGGATGTCTGGCTCGCCGCTTGTGCGGGCTTCCATCGCAGTCCCTTCACCGAGGTTGGTTCGCCCTGTTCTCAGCCTTTCTGGGGGTGCCTCCATTGCCCCAACGCTGTCATCACCGCGCGCAAGCTGCCCGCGATCCTGGCCTTCCTCGCATTCGTCGAAGATCAACGGCAGGGCCTGCCTGGTTCTGACTGGATGGCCAAGTTCGGGCAGGTTCATGCCCGGATCGTCAGCCAGATTCTGCCGGCATTTTCCGATGCGGTCGTCGCCGAGGCGCGGCTGCGCGCAGCCGACGAGCATCTCTATCTCCCGCCCGAGACGCGCGCATGACCGCGCCTGCCTATGCCCGGACGCCCGCGTTCGATGATCGGCCAGTGTTGGCGATTGTGCGGCTCAAGCCAGGCCATGCCCGTGAGGCACTGTCGCGTGTCGGTGACCCGAGCTGGGATCTGGGTCCCGCCGTATTCCGCGAGAACGCCCGGCGCTGCCATGTCACCGTGCATTTCGACGTGCTCGAACATGCCGATGTGCAGGCGGCGATGCGCGCCTATCTCTATGCCCGTCTCAACGTCGATCTCCCCGGCTACCGTCCGAAGCTATTGCCCTCCAGTATCCGGCAAGCGTTCAACCGGGCGCGGCGCTTCTTCGGTTTTGCGCGCGAACGACTGGGTGTGCTCGACCTTAGCCGCATCGATCCCGCGCTGATCGATGCCTATGCCCGCCATCTGCGTGATGATCCCGCCAGGAGGCCCGTCATCGTTGGCCACCTTCTCGAGGTGATCATCGATCTATACCATTACCGCGATCATCTTCCCGGTGGCGGCCTGTCGTTTGAGCCCTGGGAAGGACGGGCTCCTGCGCGCGTCGCTGGCTATCGGCATGTCCGGGAGAACCGCACACCGCGTATACCCGAGGTTATCATAACCCCGCTGCTGGCCTGGTCGCTGCGCTATGTCACCCTGTTCGCGCAGGATATTTTCGCGGCGCGGCGTGAGCTTGATCGCCTCGAAGCCCAACGTGACCGCTGGTTTACTGCCGAACGGGGACTGGCGCACGCCGAGCGTCGTCAACGGCAGCGGATGCGATTGCAACGCTATTTCCGGTCGCGCGCGCGGCAAGGCCGAGGCGTACCGGTCTGGGTAAGCCCACCCAACGGATCTGCTTCCATTGATCCGGTCAGCGGGACGATCATGCCAGTCGTCAACGTACAGCTTCTCCATCTCCACGTCGGGATCGATGCCGCCGCGGAACCGGCGATGCACCTTACTCTCGCCGGCGGCGCTTCCGATCTCATCGACGCCGCCATCGCCGATATGGGTGTGGAACCTGGCGGTATGGATACACCGATCTCGATCGATCCCGATCGCGGTTTGCCATGGCGTCCCCGTTTCGATGCCAAGTCCCTTATCCTGGAGGAGCGCATGCTGCAGGCGGCAGCCTATGTGGTCTGCGCCTATCTGACCGGGATGCGCGATTGCGAGGTGCAGGCGATGCGCCGGGGATGCCTGACCCTCACGCGTAGCGAGGACGGCCTCGTGTCACGGCACCGTGTCCGTTCCACCGCCTACAAGGGCAAGGGTAGCGGGGGAGCGCCGGCCGAGTGGGTGACCATTGCTCCTGTCGCTGATGCGATCGGAGTGCTCGAGCTATTGTGCAAGCGCGCGGCCGACGCCCGCGGCCTTGATACGCTCTGGCCCGTGCTGTCACTGACGCGGAGCCGCAAGTCGCACGTTTCCGCGGAGATCGTCCGTCAGATCAACGCCTATCGCGACCATCTCAACACGCTGTTCGGTACGGACGAGGCACCCGCCATTCCGCCAGGACCGGACGGCAAGCCCTGGCGGATTACGACCCGCCAGTTTCGCCGCACCATCGCATGGCATATCGCCAACCGCCCCTTCGGAACGGTGGCCGGCATGATCCAGTACAAGCATGCCTCCGTTGCCGCCTTCGAGGGTTATGCAGGAAGCAGCGCCTCCGGGTTCCGCGCCGAGGTGGAGACGCAGCGCGGGCTCGGCCAGCTCGACGACCTGCTCGATTATTTCGACAGGCGGCGAGGTGGGGCCTCCCTTTCCGGACCAGCGGGGCGGCGCATCGAGCGCGTCCTTGATGAGACGGCCACGCAGATCAGCCCATTGCCGGCGATGATCGCGGACCGCTCTCGTCTGCGCACCATGCTCGCCAGCCTTGCGCGCACCCTGCATGTTGGCCCGCTTGCTGATTGCTTCTTCGATCCGGCAACCGCCTTGTGCCTCAAGCGTGCGACAGATTCCTCGGCGAACCGGCCGTTGACGGCACTTTGCGAACCGACCCGGTGTCCGAACGCCTGCATCGCCGAACGTCACCGGCCCATCTGGGAACGCAGCGCCACCGAGGCTCGGATGTTGCTGCGCGAGAAGCGCCTGCCCGGATTGCAGAGAACCGCGCTCCAGCATGAGATCGATCGGATCGAGGGCGTGCTGGCCCAGATCGCGCCTGAAGGCGCGACGCCGCCCGTTCGGGCGGCGATAGAGGGAGAGGAAGGCCTGGGATGAGGTGACGGGATGAGGAGTGGGAGAGGCCTGCTTCGCCCGTCGTGGAGATCCACCATGTCTCGCTCATCAGCACGGGCCGAGCGCGCCGACGTCTATAACCGCATCACCACGGAGATCATTGCCGCCATCGAGGCCGGCGCGCGCAACTGGCGTATGCCCTGGCACCATGATGGCGCTGCTGTAACTCGGCCTGAGAACTTCTCATCCCATAAGCGCTACCGGGGCGTGAATGTGCTCGCTCTGTGGGCTGCCGCACAGGCGAGCGGCTATGCCAGTGGCCTGTGGGGCACCTATCGGCAATGGCTGGCCGCTGATGCCCAGGTTCGCAAGGGCGAACGGGGCACGACGGTCGTTTTCTGGAAGCAGGCTGCGTCCAACGCCGATCAAGACGATGGCGATCAGCGGCCCGGTCGCATGTTCGCTCGCGCTTTCACGGTGTTCAACCTCGCGCAGGTCGATGGTTATGAGCCTGCGCCGGTCACCCTATTGCCAGAGACCGAACGCATTGCCCATGCCGAAGCATTCGTCGCGGCGCTGAACATCCCCATCACCGAAGGCGCCTACGATGCCCATTATCGCATCGATCTCGACCAGATCTTCATGCCGCCCTTTTCCGCGTTCCACGATGCAGCCGCCCAGATGGGCACCCTGCTGCACGAGTGCGGCCACGCCACGGGGGCAAAGCATCGGCTCGATCGTAACTTCCAGGATCGCTTCAAGCGCGATTGGCTGCCGATCGAAGAAGCCTGCGCCGAACTCACCGCATCGTTCGTCCTGGCGGACCTCGGCATTGCCCATCATCCGCGCCCCGATCACGCTGCCTATGTGGCATCGTGGCTCAGCGCGCTGAAGAATGATCCGCGAGCGATCTTTACGGCTGCCAGCAAGGCCCAGCAGGCGGCAGACTGGATGTGGGCACAGCAGCCCCAGCGCGAGGAGTTGGCGGCATGACCAGCACCCTCGCTCAAACCACAAAAATTCAAATTAGGGCTGGACTGTCAGGATATGTCGCCGAATTGGCGTCAGCCTATCTCTGTGCGGCACTCGGCATTGTGCCGACCGTCCGCCATGCCGATTACCTCGGTTCATGGTTGGCCGTATTGCGCGCTGACAATCGCGCCATTTTCAAGGCGGCGTCCCAAGCCAGCAAGGCGGCGGATTTTCTGTTGGCGTTCGTTCGGGACAGCGAATGCACCTTGGCGCGCGCGGCATGAGCGCCGCGCTCCCCGCCCAAGACCGGCTTGCGTCCGAGCAAACGCCGTTCGGTGAGCAGACGCTTGTTTATGGGGTTGTGCCGATCACGCCCCGCGACCGGCTCGCCATCCGCGCCAATGCGCCGCTGGAGCCGCGCAAGCCCCAGCGTCCCGCCGATCACGGGCTGTTCGATACCAACGCCCGCAACCAGATCGAAATGTTTTGAAGGTGGAACCCATGCTTTTGCTGACCCAAGACTTGCGCGCGCGCCTGATCGCCGACGCCGCTGCCCATCACGAAGCAATGCAGCACGGCTTGCGCGAACCTGACCCCGCACCTGTGGTCAAATTCT
>DAORCZ010000387.1:0-7450 GCA_035345735.1 Pseudomonadota bacterium
AGGTGTTCATCGAAGCGACGGTGATGGAGATCAGCCTGTCGAAGTCGCGCGACCTGGGCCTGTCGTATCACGGCGGCATTCCCCTGTTTGACAACAAGGGCCTGCTAGTCGGTGGCCTCAAGAGCGGCTCGCTGAACTCGCTGTCGCCGTTGTCCCTGCTGACGTTGCCGGGCTTGGTCGGCGGTGTCATGGGGCCGCAGTTTGCCAACACCGGCATCTTCAGCTCGGCCAGCTCGACGTCGGGATCGATCATCCCGCCGCAGTTTGGCCTGATCCTGCAGGCGCTGCAGACCAACAACGACGTCAACATCCTGCAGGTGCCGAACATCCTGACCACCGACAACGAAAAGTCGCTGATCGAGATTGGTCAGAACCTGCCATTCCCCAGCGCCATTACCGGCGGACTGCCGCAGCTCGGCGGGGCGGGCGGTCTGTCGAACTTTGCCGCCCTGCAGTCGGTGCAGCGACAGAACGTGACCCTGAAGCTGGAGGTCACGCCGCACGTCAACAGCGGTGACTTCGTGCGTCTAGAGATCAAGAGCACGATCGATGACGTCGCCGACAAGAACTTCAATGGCCTCGGCCCAGCGACGAACAAGCGCACGCTAGAGACGGTTGCCGTGGTGCGCGATCAGCAGCCGGTGGTGCTCGGCGGCATCATGCGCGACTCGGTGCGCGAGGCGATTACCAAGATCCCGCTGCTCGGCGACATCCCGATCCTCGGCTACTTGTTCAAGACGCGCTCGAAAGAGACACAGAAGCAGATGCTGCTAATCGTGCTGACGCCGTATGTCATCAACGATCCCGCGGACCTGGCGCGCGTGTTCGAGCGCAAGACCCGCGAGCGTCGCGAGTTCATCGAGGCCTATGCCAGCTTCAGCGATGAGCGCGATCTCAGCTCGCCGGTCGATTACACGCGGCGCCGCGGAGCCCTGGAAGAGATCAATCAGACTGCCGTTCAGGCCGAGCGCGAGATGCTGGAGCTGCGCGCCGCCGAGCAGTCCCTCAATCGCGAAGTCACGGACGCAGGTCCAGTGGAGCTACCGGCGGGGACGCGTGGCCAGCAAGGGGGCGGGAACGGTCCTTCGCCCGGGGCAGTCAATGGCGCGGTCGCGACGCCGCCGTCTTTGCCGGCGCCACCACCGATGCCGCAAGCAGGTCCCCCCCCGCGGAGCAGCGATGGGCAGCCACCGCCTGGCGCCCCACCGGTGATCCAGTAGCGCGCTGCAGCCAGGACGTAGGGCTTAGGAGTCGAACGTGGCTATCCAGGATTCACCCAGTGGTCGTCGCACGCCGCCGCCGCTGCCGCCATCTTTGCGCGGCGCATCGGGGAAGAACGCCCCGAAGTCGTCCGGCGAGCATCGCATCGTGCCGGCCTCGGGGGCGGCGGCCGATGGCCGTGGCGTGGGCCCGAAGTCGTCGGGCGAACAGCGTGTGGTGACGGCAGTGAAGCCCGCCCCGCCGCGGGCGCTGGGTACCATCCTGCGCAATCACTTTGCGATCTCAGATGACGTTATTCGCGATGCGCTGATCGAACAGAGTGAGCTACGCCGCCAGCCCGGCGGCGACATCGAGGGCTCGCGCATTGGCGAGATCCTGGTGCGGCGCAAGGTGCTGAGCGAGCTGGATCTGCTGCGCGCGCTGGGCCGACAGTTCGATCTCCCTGTCTTGAGCGAACTCTCGCCTGATCGCGTCGATGCCGAGCTGGCGCAGCGGGTGCCGATCAACTTCGCCAAGACGCAGCGCGTGCTGCTGATGTCGCGCGATGCGGAGCGCGATCTGGCCGAGGTCGCGATCGCCGACCCGACGGCGGTGCACGTCCTCGACGACGTCCGGCAGGCCGCCGAGTGCGAAGTCGAGCCGGTGCTGGTTCCCGAGGCGCAGATCGTCGAGGCGATCAACAAGGTCTATTCGCGCGGCCGCATCGACACTGAGCTCGAGAAAAAAGAAGGCGAGGCGACGACCGAGGAAGAGACCGAGGAAGATGTCGACCTGGTCGATGTCAGCGATGAAGCGCCGATCATTCGCTGGGTTAACTCGGTCATCTTTCAGTCGGTGCGCGAGCGGGCCTCCGATATCCACATGGAGCCGCGCGAGAAGGACTTCGTCGTCCGCTTCCGCATCGACAACGATCTGCAAGAGCACAAGCGAGCCCCGCGCGCCTTCATCAACTCGATCGTGGCTCGCGTGAAGATCATGGCTGGCCTGAACATCGCCGAGAAGCGCCTGCCGCAAGACGGTCGCATTCGGCGCAAGATCGCCGGCAAAGACATCGACATGCGTGTGGCCACCGTGCCAGCGGCCTACGGCGAGCGCATCACCATCCGTCTGCTCGATCGCAGCGCCGTGCTCCTGGATCTCGCGGATCTAGGCTTCGGCGAAGACCACCTGCAGATGATGTACGACTTGGTGTCGCGGCCGCACGGCATCCTGCTGGTCACGGGACCGACCGGCTCGGGCAAGACGACGACGCTGTACGCGGCGCTGTCGAAGATCAACACGCCAGATATCAACATCCTCACGGTCGAAGACCCGGTCGAGTATCAGCTGGAAGGCATCTCGCAGGTTCAGGTCAATCCCAAGATCGAGCTGACCTTCGCCTCGGCGATCCGCAGCTTCCTGCGCCATGACCCCGACGTCATCATGGTCGGTGAGATCCGCGATCAAGAGACCGCGTCGATGGCGATTACCGCCTCGCTGACCGGTCACTTGGTGTTCTCGACCATTCACACCAACGATGCCGCTGGCGCGGTGACCCGCTTGATCGATATGGGGATCGAGCCGTTCTTGGTCACATCGTCGCTGTCCGGCGTCCTTGCTCAGCGCTTGGTGCGCCGGCTGTGCCCTGAGTGTCGCGTGCTCTATCGCCCGCTCGATGACGAGCTAACTCGTCTGGGTGTCGATGTCGCCCGCTTTCGCTCGGGGACCCTGAAGGTGGCGACCTACAAGACTCGGGCTCCCTCCCCGCCGCCCGGCATGCTCTTCCAGGCCAAAGAAGGTGGCTGCTCGGCCTGCCGCGGGCGTGGCTACAGCGGTCGCTCAGCGATCTATGAGCTCTTGCACATCGATGACACCATCCGCACGCTCAGCCTGAAAAAGTCGGATGCAGCGACGATCAAGCGTGCCGCACTGGACGCCAATATGCGGACGCTGCGCATGGACGGAGTGGGCAAAGTTCTCGCTGGCATCACCTCGCTGCAAGAGGTCTTGCTGATCACCGCAGAGGACGCGAACTAACCCTGGGGCATAGGCGTTGGGTCCTGCGGGACGCGACACCAACCCAGACAACAGGCAGCGCAGGCAGGAAACATGCCGGTCTTCCAATACAAAGGATTCGACAGCAAGGGGAAGCCGGTCAGCGGAGTCAAAGACGCTGACAGCCCGCGAGGTCTGCGCGCCGCCCTCCGCCGCGAAGGGGTGCTGCTCACCGATGTGCGGGAAGCGCCGATGGCCGGCGGGGCAGCGAGCGCCAGCAAGGCCCGCGGTGCCGAGGGGGCGCGACGACGTTCGAGCGGCGGCATCGACATCATGAAGTCGTCGCTGTCCCCGCTGGCTTGGCTGAGCTGGTTGAATCAGCGCAGCGATGCCAACCCACAGATCATCGCCATCCTCACCCGGCAGCTGGCGACGCTGCTGCGCGCCGGCGTGCAGCTATCCGAAGCGCTGGCCGCGCTGATCGAGCAGGCTGAGCGGCCGGGGCTCAAGCGCGTGCTCTCCGACGTCAAGGTTCAGGTCAACGAAGGCATGGCGTTGTCACAGGCGCTGGGCCGTCACCCGCGGATCTTCGTCGAGCTTTACACCAACCTGGTCGCCGCTGGCGAAGCTGCCGGCAACTTAGAGGCCGTGCTCTTCCGGTTGGCCGACTTTCTCGAAGCGCAGAACAAGCTGCGCAGCAAGGTCGTGACCGCGCTGTTTTATCCCGCGGCGATGACCGTGATGGGCAGCGGGATCATGGCCGTGCTCATGCAGAGCGTGGTGCCGAAAGTCACCGCGCTATACGCCGACAACGGTCGCGTACTGCCGTGGAATACGCAGCTTCTGATCTTTGCATCCACCATGGTCACCGACTTCTGGTGGCTGCTCATCCCGACGGTCATCGCGATCGTGTACTTCGTGCGGCGCTGGCTTGCATCGCCCAAGGGGCGCCTGATTTGGGATCGCACGGTCTTGCGCTTACCGATCTTTGGCCCGCTGGCCCGCATGGTGGCGGTGAGCCGCTTTGCCAAGACCCTGGCGACGATGCTGGCTTCGGGCGTGCAGCTGCTACGCGCGATGGAGATCGTCAAGAACGTACTCGGCAACGTCGTCCTGACCCGCGTCGTGGAAGAAGCGCGCGAGTCGATCCGCGAAGGTGAATCGATCGCCCAGCCGCTTCGCCGGTCCAACGAGTTTCCCCCCGTGGTTTGCCACATGATCGCCGTCGGCGAGCGCTCGGGTCAGCTAGAGCAGATGCTGGAGAATGTCGCCGCTGCTTACGACATCGAAGTCGATATGAAGCTGGCTCGCATGACGGCTCTATTGGAGCCGCTCATGATCATGCTGATGAGCAGTGCCGTCGGCTTCGTAGTGTTCAGCATCCTGATGCCGATCATGCAGATGAACGAGTTTGCCCAGTAAGCCCACGACGACGAACGACGAAGGACGCAGAAGGAGAGAGAAATGACGCGCCTACGAAAACGACTGACGACCCTATTGGCTGCCTACCGTCGGCTGCTGCGCACGCCACTTGATGGCTCGTTGAGCCCGGTGTCCCGTCGTCGGCAGGCTGGCTACAACCTGGTCGAGATCATGATCGTCATGGCGATCATCGGCATGCTGATGAGCGCCGCCGGCTTTGGTGGCTTCGCCATGCTGGAGCGCTCGCGCCGCAAAGAGACGCGCCGCATGATGCACACCATCGAGCAGGCGCTCGTCACCTGGCAGGCCGAGGGGGGCGAGTCCTGTCCGCCGGCCCTGACGGCGTTGGTCGAGAAGAAGTTCCTCACCAAAGAGCCCAAGGATGGCTGGGGCCACTCCTTCCAGTTCAAGTGCCCGGGCGAGCACAATAACGAGATCGATCTCGTCAGCTTGGGCAAGGACGGCAAGGAAGGCACCACCGACGACATCAAGTCGTGGGAGGAAGAGGAGACCAAGAAGTAAGACGATGCGGGCAGTCGGCCACATAGTGCCCGATCTCTTTCGGGCTGCGCGGAAGGGGCAGCGCGGCTTTTCGCTGATCGAGATCATGATCGTCATGGCCATCGGCGGCTTGCTGGCCGGTGGTGCGATCGTCGGCTTTCGCTCGCTGGTGCGCAGCGAGATCCGCAGCACGGCGACCAAGCTGGCAGCGGCGATTCGCTATAGTTATGACCGCGCGATCTCGACGGGCGCGTACTATCGACTGCACATCAACTTCGAGGACAACTCCTACCGGCTCGAGAAAGCCGATGCCCGCGTGCTCTTGAACACCACGGAGCGCGCCTCCCGTAATGGGCGGGGTGAAGATCGCGATGCGCTCGATCGCCGCGCGGCTGAGGACGAGCAGGGCGGGCAGGCGAGCGGTGTCTCCCCGGAGCTGCTGCCGCCGCCGTCTCCGCGTCGGCCAAAGTTCGCTGCCTACGTCGACAGCCAGCTAAAGCCGGTACGCTTGTCGCGCGCGCGCATCTTGGATGTGCTGACGCCGCGCCAGAACGAAGCGTATCGATCAGGCCATGCCTATCTGCACTTTTTTCCAGATGGGCACACTGAGCGCGCGCTGATTCACGTCGGGCCGGATGCCGAAAATCCCGGCGATGACGAGCAGTATTCGCTGCTCGTCCATGCGCTCACTGGCCGGGTTGAAGTCCTGCCTGGACGCGCCGCTCCCCCGCGCGACTTCGCGATTGGGTCGCGCGATGACGGCGTCGGCAAGGGAGGGCGCTGATGCGCAGGCGTAGTCAACCCCGCGTCGGACAAGCTGGCTTCACGCTGGTAGAGGTCATGCTGGCGATGGCCATCCTGGCCGGTGTGCTGACCGGGCTGACCTTGACGGTGACCCGCGCCGTTCGGGTTGCTAGCCATGCCCGCTACATGACGACGGCGACCTTCCTCTGCCGACAGAAGCTGGTCGAGTTGGAAGACAAGTTCATCGTCGAAGGCTTCACCGATGAAGCCGGCATCAAGGAAGAGCACGGCGACTACAAAGAAGACGAATTCCGACGCTATTCCTGGTCACGCACCATCGAGCGCATCCGCCTGCCCGAGGCCAGCGATATTCAGTCAGCCGCCACCAAGCTGCTGCAGGACAAGCAGCAGATCGCCGGCAAGGCGCTAGGCGGCAGCTCGTCGGCCACGAGCGGTAGTGGGCCGAACCTGGGCAGCAACATCGGCGGCATGATCGGCCCGGTCAAAGAGATGCTGGAGCAGGGCATCCGCCGCGTCACTGTCCGCATCCTCTGGGAGGAACCGGGACTCGGCGAACAGAAGGTCGAAGTCGTCACCTTTTATACCGATATGCGCCGCGTGCCGGCGTTCGGCCCGTAGGCGAATCAAGGAGAGCCGGAGCCGCTGCCATGCCTGTCACCCCGACGAAAATGCCGCTGTCATCGCGCCGCCCCCTGCCCCGTGCAGCGAGCGGAGCGGCCGGCTTTTCGCTGATCGAGGTGATGATCGCCATGGCCATCCTGGCGACGATCACGGTTCTGGTCTGGGGATCTTTTCAGCAGACGTTCCGCACGCGACGGCTTATCGAAGGCAACCTGACACGCTATCGCGCTGCGCGGGTGGCCATGGATCGCATCTTGCGTGACGTGCAGATGGCCTACTTGAGCCAGAACAACGTGCCCGGCACCGAGCAGACTGCGCGGACTTTCTTTGAAGGCCAGCATGGACCCGACATCGATGAGCTGCGCTTTAGCTACTTCGGCCACCAGCGCCTCTACGCCGACAGCAAAGAGGCTGATACGGCTGCGGTAGGGTATTTCGCCGGTCGCGATCCCGACGATGCGCGGCGCCTCAACCTGTACCGCAAAGAAACGCGTCGGCTGCAGGCTGAGCGGTTCGAAAACATCCCCGGCGAAGTGGAGCTTCTCTGTGACGACGTGGTTCGCCTGGAAATCGGCTACTACCACCCCGATCGCAAAGAGTGGCTCGATAAGTGGCGCACCACCTCGGCCGATGGCTTTCCCAATCGGCTGCCGAGTCGGGTGCGGGTGCGCCTGATCGTCCACGACGAAAACGGCAACGACATGGTGTTTCAGAGCGAGACGCGCCTGGCCATGATCCAACTCCTAGACACCGGACCGCAGGGGCAGCAATGAGCACGCAGCCACACTCTGCTGGGAAGGAAGCGGAGCCATGCGCAGCCGCTGCGCGGGGCAGCGAGAATCCGCATGGCAGCGATGAGTCGAATCCCGCGGGTGGGCCAGCCGGCCGGCGCCGCAAGCCTTCGCTGCGCGAGCGCGGTGTCGCGATCCTGGTGGTCGTGGTTACG
>DAORCZ010000388.1:0-7445 GCA_035345735.1 Pseudomonadota bacterium
AGCGATGGGGTGGCGCGCGGAGAGCAGGCTTCGGTCGTCGGGCATCTGGCCGCAGGGAGTTTCCCGGATGAAGACAGCCGGGCTGGCGGCGGGGCTCTTGGCTGGGCTGGCGTCGGGGCTTGCGGGCTGCGGCAGCGATAGCGGCATGGGGCCGGTGCGCATGGCGGCCGACCTGTTTGCCGCACGCGTCGATCTAACGATCGGGGCGACGCCCAAGGCGGTGGTCATGAACGACCTCGACGCCGACGGACGCGTAGACATGGTGGTGGCGCGGGCGACGGGCAGCGGCTCGCTGAGCATGCTGCTTGCGCGGGGCAACAGCACCTATTCCCGAGCCGAGATCAACAACCGCTTCGGCGACACTCCGTTCGACTTGGTGCTGGCCGACATCGATGGCGATGGCAAGACCGACGCGGCAACCCCGTGCTATCTCGGGGGCGAGCTCGCCGTGCTGTGGGGCCCCGATGAGCAAGATCGCCTGGCCATCCCCAGCGAGGGCTCGCACCCGTATGCCCTGGCTGCGCTCGATCTAGATGGCAAGCCGGGACGTGAGCTCATCACCACGACCCAAGTTGGCCTGACGCTGAACGTCTTTGCCTATCAGGGGGCGCGCACCTTCGCACCCGCGGTGAAATATCGCTTTGACACGGCGCCGGCCGGCTTTGCGATCGGCGACTTTGATGGCAGCGGTGCCGGCAGCTTGGACATCGCGGTCAGCCTGCCGGGCAGCGACAAGGTCCGGCTGTGGCCCGGGGGCAGCGGCGGGGCGTTTGACACGACGCGGGCGACCGACTTGATCGTCGGCAAGACGCCGATCAACGTCGTCGCTGGCGGGCTCAACGCCGATGCCCTGCCCGATCTCGTCGTCGCCAACGCGGGCGACCAGACGGTGAGCGTGCTCCTTGGCAGCGCCGCCGGCTTTGGCAGCGCCCAGAGCTATCCGGTGGGCGACAAACCCACCGGCATCGCCATCGCCGACCTCGATGGAGACGGGCATGCTGATGTCGTGGTCACGAATCGGGTCAGCAATACCCTCACCATCCTGCGGGGGGCGGGTGACGGCAAGCTGACGCCGATCGGGGATCTGGCAACCCGGCAGCAGCCAGAGGGGCTCGCCATCGGTGATCTCAATGGCGATGGCCTGCTGGATATCGCCGTCGCCAACGTCGCCGAAGACGTCATCAGCGTGTTCTACGGCAAAAAGTAAGGCTGCCCTGGCCTGCCACTGCGTCGCCGTTTCCGCCGCCCTTTCCCCTCTGAATTCTCCGCTTCAGCGACGGAAAACCGACCGCGGGACCGGCTTCAAACGGCGACTTCCGTAGCAAATTCCCACCCTTGACCCTGCTGTTTGTGACGTGGGACGATACCCGGATGGCACCTTCGTCAGGCGGTCCCGATGTGGGGGCCCTGTTCCGACAGCACGGCCCGATGGTCTATCGGCGGGCTCTGCGGCTGCTCGGTCGCCGCGAAGACGCCGAAGAAGCGACGCAGGAAGTCTTCATCCGCGTCATGCGCAGCATGCACGAGTTTGAGGGGCGCAGCAGCGTGACCACCTGGCTCTATCAGGTGACGACCAACTACTGCCTGAATCACCTGCGCGATCACTCGCGACGCAAGCAGCTCTTCGCGGAAAACATGGCGGCGGATGATTCGCCAAGTCGCGCTCCGGAGAGCGATCTCCTGCACTTGCGTCGCCTGCTGAGCGAGGCCGATGAGCAGCAGGCGCGCGCCGCGGTGTATGTGTATCTGGATGGCATGAGCCATGAAGAAGCGGCCGAGCTCCTCGGCGTGTCGAAGCGAACGGTGGGCAACTTCATCGAACGCTTCCTGCTGTGGGCGCGCAGCCGCAGCAGCAGCCTGCCCCAGACGGGCCGGGAGTCGGCATGAGCGCCGCGCTGAAAAACTACAAAATTCGTAGCCCCCGCTTGCCCAGTCTGGCTACCTGCGGGTCTTACCGGGCAGAAGGCCTAGATACGGGCCATCGCTCCACCGCCCGCTTCCTTGCGGGCCCGCAGGCATGACGATGGACAAGAATACTGAGCAGATGCCGTTTACCCAGCTCCGCGCTGGCCATGCCGACTGCCCCTCGGACTTGGCGCTCGATCGCCTACAGGCCGGTGAGCTGTCGTCGGTGCAGGCCGAAGCGCTGCGTCGGCACGTGGCCGACTGCGCCCTCTGTCCGCAGCGGATGAGCGCGCGGGAAGCTGGCTTTGCGAACTTTAGAGAGCTGGATGAACGGCAGCTGTTGGCGTCGATCCGCCGTGGGCTCGCCGAGGAACCAGCCCCGTCGCTGCTGGAGCGATTGCTGCGGCGTATGCGGGTCATGGCCCTGCCACTTTCGGGCTTGGCGGTGGCGGCAGTGGCGGCGCTGGTACTGCTCGGGCGTCCGGGCAGCAGCACGCAGCCGATGGGAGGCGACCCGTCGCTGAATCCGTCGGTGATCGAGGAGACGCGGGAAAAAGGCGGGCCACTCTTGCAGGTCTATCGGCTGGTCGATGGGCGTGCACAGCCAGCGCTGAGCGGCGATACCTTCAAAAGTGGCGACCGCCTGCGCTTCGTCGTCGATCTGCCGGCCGCGGGTCAGGTCGCGGTGCTTGGCGTCGAACCACAGGGCGGTCTGTACGTCGCCTGGCCGGGCGGCAGCGACAGCGGTCAGCGACCCATGGGCAAGCGGCAAGAGCTGCCCGGCGCCGTCGCCCTCGATGCTTCGACGGGCAAGGAAATGCTGTACTTGGTGTGGTGCCCAACCGAGACCGCAGCGCCGGCTCAGGCTTGCAAGACCGGGGGGCCCGAGCAGCCCCCACGCTGCCCAGCAGGTTGTCAGCAGTCGCCGTTCGTGATGAACAAGAAGTAGGAGGCGCGCATCCGCCATCCCGCCCACAAGTGCTGGCTGCTCTTGTGTCTGGTGCTCGCTCTGAGCCGATCCGCCCATGCGCTGCCCGAAGCCACCTGGGTGATCGCGATCGGCAACAACCGGGGCGATGCCGCCGACATCCAGCTGCTGTTTGCCGAGCGCGATGCGCGCGAGTTTGTCGATGTGCTGCGTGAGCAAGGCAGCGTGACCTCCGATCGCGTGCGGCTGCTCATCGACGAAAACGCCGACACCGTGCGCCGGACGGTGCTCGCCGTAAACGCTGCGCTGCGGGGCACCGGCGATGCAGGGGCGCCACCGAGCGCGCTCCTCATTTTCTACTCCGGCCACGCCGACGCTGAGGCGCTGCACCTGCGCGGCTCGCATCTCGACTTCAATGAGCTGCGTGCCCTGGTCAGTGGATCGCCGGCCCACATGCGCATCCTGATCGTTGACGCCTGTCGCTCCGGCAGCGTCACGCGGGTCAAGGGCATGACGCAAAGCCCCGAGTTTGCGCTGTCGCTCGACAACCGCGTGGAAGCCGAGGGCACCGCCATCCTGTCGTCGAGCACCGCCGGCGAGTCGAGCCAAGAGTCGGATCGGCTGCGCGGTTCGTTCTTCTCGCATCACTTAGTCAACGCCCTGCGAGGCGCGGCGGATCGCAACGGCGACGGACGCGTGACGCTGTCCGAGGCCTACGCCTACACCTATACCCAGACCCTGCGATCGAGCGGGCAGACGCTGTCGCTGCAGCATCCGACCTATGCCTACGACGTCAAGGGCAGCGGCGATCTGACGCTGACTACCCCCGGGGGAAGCCAAGCCGGTCGCACGCGCCTGCGCCTGGGCGGAGCCGGGCAGTACCTGATTGCTGAAGAGCGCGAGACGGGTGCCGTCGTCGCTGAGCTGACCACCAGCCGCGATCGTGCAAGCCTTGCTCTGCCCCGCGGTCGCTACTTTGTGCAGCGCCGCGGCTCGTACGAATACCGCGAGTACCGCGTGAACCTCGCGCAGGGCAGTGAGGTCGATCTGGACCAGCTTCCCTATCGCGCCCTCCGCTACGACCAGCTGGTGCGCAAGCGCGGCGGTGTGCGGCGATCGATCCATGGCCTGTTCGCCGTCGCCGGGGCGCGCGGCGAGACCGAGTCCGGCCTGGGCGTCGTACCCAATTTGGCGTTCGCCTACAGCGCCGATCTGCCGTGGCTGACCTTCGGTGCCCGCCTGCGCGGCAGCCTGGGTACGCTGCACTCCGTCGATGGTGGGCTGTCTTCGCAGCGCTTTGATCTGGGGCTGGCTTTGCTGCTCCAGCGCTACGTCGATACCCCCTGGTTCAGTGCTGCGTTTGGCGTCGCCGTCGAGGGCGTGTTCCTTGGTCAGCGCTTTGCCAGCACGCCGCGACAGGTCAGTGATCGCAACGCGCTGGGCCTGGGGATCGAAGCGCTCCTCGCCATCGAACGCTCGCTGGGGCGCGGCTTCGGGCTGCGGCTAGAGGGCGGCCCGGTCGCACTGCTGAGCCGGCGAGCGCTTGTGCAAAACGGGAGCGAGGTGGGTCTGGGCACGGCCACCAGCCTGACCTTCTGGCTCGGCGGAGGACTGACGTGGCGACGCTGAGTGCAAGCCGGGGAGGGCGGCGATGGCGTGCGTATGCGGCGCTGCTGCCCGTGGTTTTCGTGCTCGGCTGCGGCGATGGCTTGCTGGGGGGCGACTATCGCGGGCCGGCGCTGTCCAGTTTTCCCGTCGACATCTCGCAGGGCGGCAGCCTGCCGAGCCCCGATCCGCGGCTGCGCATCGCCATTTTTTTTAGCCCCAGCAGCCCGATGAACACCGACCCCGAGCAGATGATGGAGCACCTGCCCTCGGCGATTCCGATCAAGCTGCCGATGAGCGGCATCGTGAATGTATTCGAGGAGCCGAGCAGCCGCCTGCTGATCCCGACGACCCCGGGGGTGGTGGGCTTTGGGCTTGGGCGTCTGCTGGTCTACGACGATCGCGATGGCAGCGGTCGTCGCGATCCCGCCGAGCCCTTCGTCGGCATCGACCCGCCAACGGCCATCCTGTTCATGCCGCAGGCGGTGCCGGAGGGACAGACCCTGACCACCGGCGGGCTGCCCGCCGGATTTCGCCAGGTCGTCCTGCCGCAGCTCTGCGGTCGCAAGCCACCACCGCCCAGCGATGCCAACGCCTGTGGCGTGCCGCTGGGGGAAGGCTGTCGCACCGACGCCGACTGCGGCACCGGCTACTGCCTGCGCGAGACCAAGTTCCCCTGGCCGGCCGGCTACTGCGTCATCACCGAGCCACCCACCACCGGCTGCCGCCCGACGCGCGCCGCGTACTATCCGGCCCCTCGCTACGCGCCGATTCCCCCGGGGCTGATGGGCTTTTATCTGCGTGCCTGCAAGAGTGATGGCGACTGCGCGCGCACCACCGATCGCGACCAGGGCAACTACACCTGCGATGTCGGCCTGCAGGCCTGCTTCCCGCGTCAGGGAAGTCGCATTCCCGTCGGCAGCCGGCTAGAAGTCGAGCCGTTCTGCCCGGCGCGCTAGCGCTATTCCTTCACGTACCCGCCGCCCTTGTAGACGTACTTCGTCTTTTTGTCCTGCCACGGTAGGAGGATCGGCACGACGTCTTCGGCGGGCAGATCAGAGTAGTTGGCGGCCGAAAATCCGACGGGGGGCTGTGGGTTTAAGACGATATCGGTGCCGCCGCCGCGGCGATTGAACAGCACCTGTGTGCTGAGGCGCTTGCTGCCCTGCTCTTTGGCGACCTCGGTGGCGAAGATGCTCTCGAAGCGGTTGCCCTTGAGGACGTAGACCCGCAGCACCTCGCGCAGGCCGCCCCCGCCGCGCTCGGCGATGCGCAGCGCCATCGCGACTTTCTTGCCCTCTAGGTCGATGAGCTGAGCCTCGCGAATATCGGCGCGGCTGGGCGCGACTTCCTGATACGCGAAGGTCTTGCTGGCGAAGGCGAGGAAGCGCCCGACCATCAGGATGCGGCCCGGACCCTCGCCGATGTCGCCCGACTTGTCGAGGTAGACGTCCGACTCCTTGGCCTTGAGATCGCCGAGGATGTCGGTCATCGACATGCCGGCCTGCTCTAGCTCGATCGCCGCAAGCTGCTCGGCATTGTCGACCGATCCCAGCTGTGCCGAGGCCGCAAGCTGCCCGCTCGGCGCATCGCTGTCGACCACCCGCAGGCTCAGGCGCAGCGGCGTGCCTTCGACATAGCCGGGGATGCTGGTCTTGGGCATGCGAAGCTCGACGGCATAGCCGCGCGGCTGCAGTGCATCCCAGACCTCAAAGGCTCCGGCCTTGCCGGCCTTCTTGCGCCCCGCTGGCCCTTCGCCGTCGATGACCTTGGGGGGCTTGGGGGCTTGCCAGCGCACCACGCGCTTCTGTTTCTGCGACGCCGCTCCTGGATAGATCGACAGCTTGTCGATGCGTAGCTCGCCGCCCTTCTTTTTTTCGACGCCGAAAGCGAACTCGATGTGGTCTTCGCCGCTCGGTGCGGCCCCGGTGCGCAAAAGGATGTCGTCATCGACTTCGACCAGCCAGTACAGGCTCTTCTGATCGTAGTTGCAGCGCACGTGTACCGTCAGCGTGCGCGCTGGGGATCCACCGGCTGGGTCGACCTTCAAGGTGACCGCCGAGACACCATCCCAGTCGCTGGTCAGCCCGTCGACATGGATGGTGTTTTCTTCCACCAGACCACATGACATCGAGGCCGGCTCGAAGGCCGCCGCCGAGCCTGGCGAAAGCCCCAGCAGCGTCGCCGCGACGAGCCCGCCGAGCTTCCAAACGATCGCTTGCACAGTCCGCATCGACCCAGTATACGCAGCGGCGACGGCTTTTGGCGCCCTCCGCCGAGAGCGCTACTTGCCGTCGCTGAGATCGGTCGGAGAGCCCGGCTTGCCGGCCGGTTCAGCGGTCGCGCGATGCAGCGCGGCGCGGGCCATCTGGGTGATGAGCATGAGCACTCCCAACCCGAGGAGCGCGCCGAACACCAGGAAGGCCGGGTGCTGACTGCGCCGCACCAGATCCTGGATGTCGCGGGCACCGGTCGCCGCCGCCGTAGACGCGACAAACGTCGCCACCGTCACGCGGGGCAGCAGGCCAAGAAACGTCGCCAAGAGATACGGCGCCAGACGCACGCCGCAGCAAGTGAGCAAGAGGTTCGAGAACGGAAACGGAAACCCGGCCGAGCGCCACAGCGTCACCAGAAGCAGCGTGCGTCCCCCACTGCGCCGTAGCAGGGCGCGGCGGATCTGGCGCGCCTCGTCGTGCTCTTCGATGAGCGCGTCCACCCGAGCGTGCGAAGTGTGGCTGGAGATGACATAGCCGATGATCGCGCCGATAAGGTACGTGCCGAGGGCCAGCGGCAGGCCGGTGCGGACGCCGTACACCCAGCCGAATAGAAGATTGCAGCTAGCGACGGGAAAGAAGCCCAGCCCAATGCCGACCGCGAGCAGCGCGGGATAGCCGAAGTAAGCCCAGGAGGACGCGCTGGCTTTCCATGCTTCCGAAAGCGGACCCAGCGTGGCCAGCATCAGCAGGCCGGTGATGCTGGGGATGAGCACCCACAGCGCGGCCAGCAC
>DAORCZ010000389.1:0-7431 GCA_035345735.1 Pseudomonadota bacterium
CCTCCAAGACGACGGCATCGGCGCAGGTCTGCAGCCACGGCGAGAGCTGCGGTTCGAGATCGGCGAGCAGCGCCAGATCCAGCTCGTGACCAGCCACGGCCGAGAGCTGCAAGAGCGGCCGCGCCGAAGGCGGCACCTGACTCAACCGACGTCGCACCACCGCGCGGATGCCTCCCGGCAGGAGGTGCTGCGGCAGCGTGCGCCCGCCGACAGCGTCCAGCCCCCCCGCCTCTTCGGCCAGAGCCCGCACCGTCTCCACGACGAAGAAGGCATTGCCCTCGGTCTGCTGTTGTAGGAAGGACAAGAGCTCGGGGTGCAGCGCCGCCTCGCCGAGCATCGACTCGCCAAGCTCCGCAACCTCGACGGCAGACAGTCGCGGCAGCGCGATCACCTGGGCGCTAGGCAGCTGCTGCGGCAGCTCACGGCGCTCGTCGTTGCGATAGGAACCGACGACCAGGATCGACGTACCCGCAAGCCGCGGTAGGAGACGCGCCAAGAGCTCAAGCCCATCGGGGGGCAGCCAGTGCAGATCTTCGAGGATCAGCAAAAGTGGCCCCGGGGCCTGCAGGACCAGGGCTTCCAGCGTTTCGAACAGCTCCTGGCGCGGGGCCTGACCGCTGGCGCCGGGGGCGGGCGGTGAGCGGCCTTCGGGGAGCTCCAGTACGCGATCGAGATCGGGCACCAGCCGCGTCAGGATGGCCACATCGGCTTCCGACAGCGGCACGGTCAGCGCCAGCGCACGCACCACGTCCGCGAA
This sequence comes from Pseudomonadota bacterium, assembly GCA_035345735.1. Lineage (GTDB taxonomy): Bacteria > Myxococcota_A > Polyangia > Palsa-1104 > JAEUJZ01 > JAEUJZ01. Next base: position 758 of record DAORCZ010000389.1, read on the forward strand.
GAGGGCCAGGCCGTGTCCCGGTTCCTGCGTCGCCTGGCCGCGCAGCACCCGCATCCCTTCGACCAGGGCGTGGGTGCGCAGCTCGTCGAGCAGCCGCGACTTTCCAACCCCACTCTCGCCGCCCACCAGCCAGGCCGATCCGCGGCCATCACACGCCGCATCGGCCGCCACCGTCAGCCGTCCCAGCTCAGCCCGACGACCGACGAAGCGCGCCGCAAGCAAGAAGCTGTCGCGCACCTGGGCCTGCTCCCCCTCCCCCGCCATGCCCGACAGCTTGAGCACTGTGTGCCCAACCTCTTCAGCACTGGCAGGTCGCTCGCTCGGCTCCTTGGCCAGCAGACCGCCCACGAGGCGCTGCAGCCCAGGCCACGGCGCAAGCGGCGCCAGATCCGCCGCCTGTTCCAGGATCGCCGTCAGCAAGCCGGCGCGATCAGACTGCCCGGCAGCCTCGGCAAACGGCGGTCGCCCAGCGAACAGCTCATAGATCATCACGCCGACCGCATACAAATCCGCGCCGATGCCCGCCGCCTCGCCGCGCAGCAGTTCCGGCGCCATGTAGTGCAGCGTGCCCATCAGCTCCTCGCCACCGACGGCCGTGTTGCGGGCAATCGCCAGCCCAAAGTCCAACACCTTGGCCTGCATCCCCTCCTCCCCCCGCTGACACACCAGCACATTCCGTTGCTTCAGGTCGCGATGCAGGATGCCGCGGCGGTGTAGGTAGTGGAGGGCGAGGAGGACTTGCTGGATGAGGCGGAGCTTGCCGGGGACGTCGCAGCGGCTAGCGGCCTCTTTCAGGTCGACGGCCTGTTCGAGGAGCTCCATGGTGAAAAATGGTCGGCCCTCGCTGTCGAAGCCATAGTCGAGCACGCTGATGATGTGGGGATGTCGCAGGCTGGCCAGGGTGCGGAACTCTTGCGCCAAAAGCAGACGCAGCGCGGACTCGGGGATCGCCGACATCGACGATGAGACTGCGGACGACAGGGCCGCCGTCACCAGGGCCGTCTGCACCTCGCGCAGGCGAGCCACGGTGCGCGTCAGTGAGTCTGTCGAAGGGCCGGCGTCGCTGATCCCCGATGTAGCCAGGCGCACTCGCTTGAGCGCGACACACTGCCCGGTGAGCCGATCACGCGCCCGCCGGACCTCGCCCATTCCCCCTTCCCCAAGCGGCTCCAGGAGCTCGTAGCGCTGGGCCAAGAGGGCTGGCTGCAGGGGCTGCATCTTATCGATGATACCCGCAGCCCTCTGTGCGATGGGGCCGGACTTCCCCGTCTCTGACTGACCAAGCTAGAGCTGTACGCGCTCTTCTTCGAAGACGGTCAGCCCGATCTGGTCGAGGTACCACATGGCGCCGATCAGCAGGGCCCGCTTGTCGTCGACGAAGGAGGGCTTCTTGCCCTCGAACAGGTGGCCGGCGAACTGGAAGCCCCAGCCGACGGTAAACAGGCCCGCCGCTAGCGGCAGCCCGACCAGGGTCGCAGCGACGGGAATGCTGGACAGGATGAGCGGAATGCCGACGCGATGCAGCCGCTTGTTCATCGGGTGCTGGTGATCAAGCCGATACTGCGCGAACAGTCGCGACCAGTCTTCATTGAGCTGAATCTTGCGCATGAGTCCCTTCCCCCGACGCCGGCTCCCCTGCCGCCTGACCCCGGGCTTCGCGGGCAGCGCGCCGGGCAGCCTTGGCTTGCAGACGAGCCTGCTCGGCCTGCATGGCATCGCGAGCCGCACGAGTGCCGAGCATGTAGCCGATGACGATGCCGAACATCAGCATCGCCGGAATGTAGATGACGTGGGCCGCGGTCGGCATCGATCCCTGCTACTTCGTCCCGCCCTGGGCCTGCTTGACGCGCTCGCGCAGCTCGGCCAGCTCACCTTCTAGCTGGCTGGTACGACGCAGGGTCCAGACGACAAAGCCAAAGACCGCCAGCCAGATAAAGCCATAGGCAGCCCCGACGAGCGGCCCGGCGGGCAGGCCTTCCTCAACGTTCTTCATGTTCGCTGGGCGGCTGTCGGGGACAAAGCCATCCTTGTCGGGAATGGCAGCGCTGGCCGCTGGCGCAGTCGGGGGTGGCGGTGGTGCCTTGTCGGCCTGGCTCAGAGCCGGCGCCGCGAGGCCGAAGAAAAGGAGGAGCGATAGAGCGCGTGCGAGCGCAGTTTTTTTCAGGGTGAGTGTTGGCATCGGAAGTCTCGCCTAGTCGTCGAGGAGGCCCGCCTCATCGGCGTCCAGGTACAGGGTGTTGAGCTGCTTGCGCGCCCGCTCGAGCCGGCGGCGCATGCTGAGCAAGACGAAGAACAGCGTCGAAAAGAGCAGCATCGACAGCCAGAAAGCTGGCCGCATGCCGCGGTCCAGCGTCGGCACCACGCTGGTCTTGGGATGGATCGTCCGCCAGATCGACACCGAGATGTAGATCAGTGGCACATCGGCAGCCCCGAACAGCGCCAGACCCGCCGCCAGCCGCGACGAACCAGGACCGCCATAGCGACGCACAAACAGGTAGGCGACAAAGATGATCCACAGCAGGGCCGTCGTGGTCAGGCGCACATCCCACTGCCAAAACACGCCCCAGGCCTTGCGCGCCCACAGCGGTCCCGAGACGATGGCGCACAGGCCAAAGATGACGGCCAGCTCAGCCGCTGACACCGCGACCTCGTCGGCCTTCTCTGACCCGCGCGAGAGGTACAACGCACTCGCGGCGCCCGAGGTCAAGGCGCCGAGCATCGCCAGCCAGGCGACGGGCACGTGGAAGTAGAAAATGCGCTGCACAAAGCCCATCGTCGGCTCGGTCGGCGCCGACAGGATGAGCTGAGGCACGTAGGCGTACCCCAGAGCGAGGATCGCGCAGACGGCCAAGAGCCCCAGGGGCATGGCAACGGGATGGGAAGATTTTGTGGGTTGACTCATCGGTAGCTCAGCTTCGTTACCGGCCGGTCGCCGGGCTAGACAGGGAGAATTCTAGTCGTTGCTGGTGAGCGGCTCAAACAGCCACAACCCGCAGGTGATCGACAGCACATCGAAGGCCAAGAGGAAGCGCAGCCAGCGGGCGGCATCGATCAGGCTCTCTGGGGTTCCATAAAGAATATCGTAGGTGCCACGGGCCCCGGCGAGAAGTACCGGCACGGACAGCGGATAAACCAAAAGCGGCAGCAACAGCTCGCGTCCCCGAGCGCGTCCCAGCGAGGCAGAAAACAGCGAAGCCACCGCGGTAAAACCCAGGATGCCCAAAAGCAGCAGCAAGAGGAGCTGTCCCAGGGCCGCCAGGCTGCTGATCTGCATACCGAAGAGCAAGAGCAGTCCCGGGACCACGACCACCACCACGAGGGACATCAGCAGGGCCATGGATAACAACTTCGATAAGTAAATGGCGGCACGCGACAACGGCGAAAGCAGGAGGCCTCGCAGGGTGTCGGCCTCGCGCTCGCGCTCGAAGCTGCGGCTGATGCCGACGAGGCCAGCGAGAGCCAAGGCCACCCACAGCACCCCAGCCATTACCTCAACCGTCGGCGGCGATCCGCCAAGGAAGGCAAACGAGAACAAGAGCACGATGATGGCGGCGAAGAGCATGGTGGCGTAGACCAGCTCGCCGGCCCGTAGCTCGACGCGGACATCTTTGTGCAGGAGCAGCAGCACCTGGCGGAAGAAACGCATCGTGCCTAGGTCCCTCCCGTTGCTGGAAGGGTTTTGGCAGGACCGTCTTTAGCCCCGCGGGCGGGCCGGGCCGAGGCGCGCCGATACAGGCCTAGCAGGCTATCGCCGGTAGCGGTCCCGAAGCCCACCTCTTCGCAGGCGCCGACCCGACCGCGGCACAGCACCACCACCTGATCACACAGCGGAGCCACCGTCGCGAGGTCGTGCGTGACCACCAAGATGAGAGCGCCCCGCGCCCGCTCGCCGACGATCAGGCTCGAAAGCAGCGCGACGCCGGCGGGGTCTAGCCCGGTATAGGGCTCGTCGAGCAGAAGCAGCGAGGGCTGATGAAGCAGGGTGCGAGCAATCGCCAAGCGCTGGAGCATGCCGCGCGACAGCGTCCGGGATGGGCGGTCGGCAGCGCGCTCTAGGCCGACAGCCTGCAGCCAGTGCTCGATGAGGTCGGTCGGATGGGCCACGGCGGCCCTCGGATCGGCGCGGGGGGGCAGCAGCGGTAGCTCGTAGAGCTGACTGAACAGACGCAGGTTTTCGCGCGGGGAGAGCTCGGCGTAGCAGCGCGGTTCGTGAGAAAGTACGCCGAGACAGCGACGGAAGCTGGTGTCGTCTAGTGCGGCGAATGGCTGATCGTCGATCAGCACCTGCCCCCGACTTGGCTTCTGCATGCCCGCCAGGATCGACAGCAGCGTCGATTTGCCGGCCCCATTTTCGCCCAGCAGCGCCGTCACCTGCCCCGCCCGTAGCGACAGCGAGACACCGGACAAGGCGCGCTGCCGGCCATAGTCGCGGTACAGATCTTGGGCGGTGATGCGGCCAAACCCCAGCGCCGAACCTGGGGCTGCGTTGCCCGACTCAGCCATTGAGCTCATCGATGCGGCGATAGACGTCTTCTAGCTCGGTCCGTACCGCTGTGGCTTCGCGCGGCGCACGCGTCTTGCCGCCCTTCGACGGGGATGGAGCGGCCCCGGCTTCCAGATTGATCAGTTCGTCGAGCAACCCCTCACGCTGGGCGAGTAGGTGCTGTCGCAGCTTCTCGGCCGCTACGTCGTCTTCGCGACGGCGATAGATGGCCAGGTAGGCGAAGGCCAAGCCAATGCCCGCCGCCAGGATCACGGCCAGAATGCGCAGCTGATAGAAGTCGGTAGGCAACCCATTTAGCGACAGCTCGATGCTGCCGCCAACGCCAGGTAGCGCGACGGTGCCGACCACCAGATCGCGGCCGTTCCACTTGCGATCTTCGCTGTCCGTCAGGCCGTCGATCTTGAGCTCGGGGAGCTTGACGGCGACGACACGTAGACTCTCGGCGCGAACGGAGATCTGCTGCTGAAAGCTCAGCGAGCCACGATGTCGCAGTACAAACGCCGCCGAGATCATGGTGTCACCGGGCGGAACCTGCCCTTTCCACAGCAGGACTGGTGGACCGTCCTGACTGGCATCCACCGACAGCTGCGGCGGGCCATTGGGGGCCACCTGCGGCGACAGCGCGCCCTTGGCCAGGGGAATGCGCAGGCCGGACGGGCCGGTGTCGACTGGCTGCTCCAGCGAGTTGTGCAGCTGGAGGTTCTCGGTCACCTGCACCGTATCGTCCTGCGGCTCGAAGATCAGGTGCGTGGCCTGACCGAAGGTAAGCGCGCCGGTATTCTGTGACACTGGACGCACCGTCATCGCCAGCTGCGAACCATGCTCCGCGTTCAGCTGGAAGGGCTGGCTCTGCTGCCGCCCGCCCTCGCGCTCGACGAGAACCATGTAGCCAATCTCGCCGCCGCTCCGCAGCTCGCTCCACTTGACCCTGCCATCGTCGGCGCTGTTCTGCGTGCCACGCGACTCCACTTTCTCGTCGCTGCGCGAGGCGCTAAGCAGGGTTACCTTGAGGCCGGGAATCGGCTGTCCAGCTTCGTTGACCAGCTTGACCAACAGACTGCCGGGCGGGCTGCTCAAGTCGACGCGGGCCTTGCCGTCGGCGGTGCCGAGCTCTTTCTGCTGATCGGCCGCGCTCTTGGGAAACACCAGCATGACTCGAATGCCCGGAGCCGGCGCCGCCTGGACGCTGATGGGCTGAGAGGTCAGAGTCGCGCCGTCGATGGTCGCCCGGGCGGTATAGACACCGACGGATAGCTCACCAAACGTTGCCCGGCCTTCGGCGTTAGTCTTTTCACTGCGCGCGGCGGCGCCCCCCTCGGGAACCAGTTCGACCGCGGCATCAACGATGCGATTGCTGAGGTCACCGCGGATGAGTCGCACCGTGACCGTTGCTGGCGGCACTTGCGGATCCGGGCGCGGGATCCCCGACATCTGCGAAGGATCGGGCATGGCCGGCTGCGCAGCGGCAGGTCGGACCGTCCAGGGAAGAGTCGCGCCCAGCAAACCCAGCGCAGCGGTCACGAGGACGGCGACGCGAACAGCTTTGTTCAACATATCGGGTCTCCATAGTGCCGTGACTGGGCGCACTTGGAAAGCTCTGCGCGCAGCGGAGAGCACCTGAGGCTGCAGCCGGCAAACCCGGCGATCGCGCTACTGCTCCATCCGGCGCACCGTCTGGCGGGTCAGATGAACACTCCCTCCCTCGGGCAGCGGTCGGAGGAGGCCTGGCACGTTGAGAGCCTACCTGCTCACCGAGTACGATGTGCGGCGTGAAACGTAGGCATCTGCTTGCAACTCTGGCCGGTGGGCTGTGCCTGGCCTGCACGCGGCAGCGGCCGACTGGGCAACCGAGCGCCCAGGACGCCTACCGTCGCCCCCAGCAGCTAGTCGCGGCGCTGGGCTTACATCGCAAAGACCACGTTGCCGAGGTCGGAGCCGGCGGCGGCTACCTGACGCGCTACCTGGCAGCGGCGGTCGGGCCGGACGGACAGATCGTCGCCACCGACATCGACGACGAGGCGCTAGCGGCCCTGGCCACGCGTGTTCGAGACGAAGGTCTGCGCCAAGTACTCCCGCGGCGAGTGACCGCCGAGGACCCCGGCCTCGAAGCGGGTGCCTACGATCTCATCCTGCTTGCTCAGGTCGATCACCTGCTCGCCGACCGCCGCGA